>NZ_JBEYVC010000036.1:0-73441 GCF_040643855.1 Streptomyces sp. NPDC047072
GGAAGACACCGCCGGGGCCCGTTTCTTGTTGTGGGTCCGACCGGCCCCGGACAGGGACGCGACAGGGTCCCGGCGGTGAGGTATCTCACGGCCGGGACCCTGCGCTCTCGCGCGGGAGGGCCGGGCGGTCAGAGGGTCGCTCGGAGGTGGCTGACCGTCACGAAGTGGTAGCCGCGGGCGGAGAGGGTGCGCAGGATCTCGGGGACCGCGGCGACCGACGTCGGGTGGATGTCGTGCATCAGGACGATGTCGTTGCGCTTCGCCTGGGCGATGACCGTCCGGGCGACCCTGGCGGCGTCGCGGTCTTCTCCGAGCCGGTGGTACCCGGGTACCAGTCGGCGGCCGAGGATTCTCCCGTGGGCCCAGGGTTCTGGAGCGGCTCGCTCCTAGCTTCGGAGGAAGACCCGAGGCAGGAAGGCCCCTCCCATGATCGAAGCGCGTGAGCTGACCAAGCGCTACGGCGACAAGACCGTCGTCGACCGGCTGAGCTTCACCGTCAAGCCCGGTGAGGTCACCGGGTTCCTCGGCCCCAACGGCGCCGGCAAGTCCACGACCATGCGGATGATCGTCGGCCTGGACTCCCCCACCCGCGGCTCGGTCACGGTCAACGGGACGTCGTACGCCCGGCACACCGCGCCCCTGCACGAGATCGGCACCCTGCTGGAGGCCAAGTCTGTCCACCCCGGGCGCAGCGCCTTCCACCACCTGATGGCGCTCGCCCACACCCACGGCATCCCGCGCCGCCGGGTGGACGAGGTCATCGAGCTGGCCGGGCTGACCAGCGTGGCCGGCAAGCGGGTCGGTGCGTTCTCGCTCGGCATGGGACAGCGGCTGGGCATCGCCTCCGCGCTGCTCGGCGACCCGGCGATCGTGATGCTCGACGAACCGGTCAACGGCCTCGACCCGGAGGGCGTGCTGTGGGTGCGCAACCTGCTGCGCGCGCTCGCCGACGAGGGCCGCGCGGTGATGCTCTCCTCGCACCTGATGAGCGAGACCGCGCTGATCGCCGACCACCTGGTGATCATCGGGCGGGGCCGGCTGCTCGCCGACACCACGGTCGAGGACTTCACCCGGGAGGCCAGCGGCGGGGGTGTGCGGGTCGCCAGCGGCGAGGCCGTACGGCTGCGGTCGCTGCTGGCCGGACCCGACGTCACGATCAGCTCCTCCTCGGCCGAGGAACTCCTGGTCTCCGGGCGGGACGCCCGCGAGATCGGGGCGATCGCCGCGCACAACGGCATCGCCCTGTACGAACTCACCCCGCAGGCCGTCTCGTTGGAGGCCGCCTTCATGGACCTGACCCGCGATGTCGTCGAGTACCAGAGCCACGGCGTCGGGACCGACGGCGTCGAGACCGAGCGAGAGGCTGCCTGATGAGTGTCACCGAACTCTCCCCCGGAGCGGCCGGAGCTGCTGGGACGGCTCGAACGGCGTACAAGGTCACCGGGCCGCGGGTGCTGCGCTCGGAGTGGGGCAAGTTCTGGTCGTTGCGCTCCAGTTGGATCACCCTGGGTGTCGCCGTGTTCCTGCTGGTCCTCTTCGGGGCGATCGCCAGCTACACGTACAGCCCCGACACCGTCGCGGGCGGCGGGCCGCCGGGGGCGTCGAGCGGCGACAGCGACGCGGTGAGCCTGGCGCTGACCGGGGTGACCTTCGCGTCGCTGGCCATCGGGGTGCTCGGGGTGCTGCTGTCCGCGGGGGAGTACAGCACCGGCATGATCCGCTCCACGCTGACCGCCGTACCGCGCCGGCTGCCCGTGCTGTGGGCCAAGGCCGCGGTGATCGGGCCCGTCGCGCTCGTGCTCGCCACGGTCGGTGCGGTGGCCGCGTTCCTGCTGGGCGCGCCGGGGCTGGACGGGGAGCGGATCTCGCTCTCCCTGGGCGACGACGGGGTGCTGCGCGCTCTCGCCGGTGCTGGGGTCTACCTCGCTCTGGTGGCCGTGTTCGGCGTGGCCCTCGGCGTGCTGATCCGCTCCTCCGCCGGGGCCATCGCGGCCCTGGTCGGCATCCTGCTGATCCTGCCCGGACTGGCCTCACTGCTGCCCGACTCGCTCTACGACTCCCTCAGCCCCTACTTCCCCAGCAACGCGGGGTCGGCGATCTACGCCCTCCACGAGTCCTCCGACGCGCTCTCACCGGGAGCCGGGCTGGCGGTCTTCGCGGGCTGGGTGGGGCTGGCCCTCGCGGGGGCGGCCGTGCGGTTGGTCAGGTCGGACGTCTGAGCGCGGGGCGGAGAGCTGCGTGGGCGTCTCGGGGGGGGCGGGTGGTCGTGCCAGCGGCGCTGTACGGCGGATCGGTGGGGAGGGCGTTCGGGCAGGGCGTTCGGGTGGGGCTTTCGGGCAGGACGTTCGGGTGGGGCGTTCGGGTGGGTGTGAGGACAATGGTCGGTATGAGCGCGGAACGCGCGGCCGTCGCCGCGGACACCGCCCGCGGGGCGGCGCTCCCGTCGCCTCCCGGGTTCGACGGCGACTGGGCGCATCCCGTCCTCGGGCGGATGTGGCGCGGGCAGCAGGACCGGCAGCGGATGGACCGGCTGCATCCGTGGGTGCTCGACACCGCGGTGGTGCTGTTCATCGTGTGCGCCGGACTGCCCGACGTGCTCCGGGGCGGCAGCACCACGCCGTTCGGCGACACCGGCTCCCGGTCCGACCTGCCGCCCGCCGTGCTGCTCGCTCTCACCGTCGCCCTCGCCGTGCCCCTGTGGTGGCGGCGCCGGGCACCGGTCGTGACGTTCTTCGTGATCGCGGTGATCTCCACGGCCCAGTGGGCGCTGGGCGTCTGGCTGCCCGCGGGCATCAGTGCCCTCCTCGCCCTGTACACCCTGGCCCGGCAGGGGCCGTTGCGCGTGCTGGGCTGGGCGGTCGCGGCGGCCGCCGCCAACGTGGTGCTGGCCGTCTCCCTGCTGGCTCACGGCGAGCAGCACCCCCTGCTCGGCGCCTTCTTCATGCTGGGCACGGTGACCGCGGCCACCGCCGTCGGCCTGACGTTCCGGATCCGCGAGATGTACCTGGCGGCGCTGGAGGACCGGGCCCGGCGGCTGGAGATCGAGCAGGAGCAGCGCCTCAGGCTGACCGCCGCCGCCGAACGCTCCCGGGTCGCGCGCGAGATGCACGACATCGTCGGCCACAACCTCTCCGTCATGGTCAGCGTCGCCGACGGCGCCGCGACCCTCGCCGCCGGGCGCGACGAACGGTCCGCCGAGGCCCTGCGCATCCTCGGCGACACCGGCCGCCAGGCGATGAGCGAACTGCGCCGGGTGCTGGGCGTGCTGCGCGAGGAGCGCTACGAGGAGCGCGGGCAGGAGGGCGAGCGGCTGCTCGGCCCGCAGCCCGGCGTGCGGGAACTGGACCCCTTGCTGGCCCGGGTCCGCGCGGCCGGCGTGCCGGTGACCTACCGGACCGTGGGCGACCTGGACGCCCTGGGCGACGGGGTGCAGCTCACCGTGTACCGGATCGTCCAGGAGGCGCTGACCAACACCCTCAAGCACGCCGGGTCCGGGACGTCCGCGGAGGTCGCGCTCACCGCCGAGGGCGGCGAGGTACGGATCCGGGTCACCGACACGGGGCCGGGGCCGGGAGCGCCGGGTGAGGCTTCGCGGACGGGGCCGGGAGAGTCGTACGACGGGCATGGGCTGGTCGGTATCCGGCAGCGGGCCGCCATGTACGGCGGGACCGTCGTCATCGGGCCGCGCGACACCGGCCACGGGTGGCTCGTGGACGTCGTGCTCGACGTGCCGCCGGGGGACGGACTGCCGTGACGCCTGCCCCTGGGGGATCGCCTGCCGCTGAGGGACCGCCTGCTGTGAGACGCCTGCTGCTGAGGGAACGCCTGCCTTGAGACGTACGACCGGGAGACCGCTGCGATGACCACCGTTCTCGTCGCCGACGACCAGCCCCTCCAGCGGATGGGCGTCCGCATGCTGCTGGAGGGCACGCCGGGGCTGACGCCGGTCGGTGAGGCCGAGCACGGCGGCGAGGCCGTGCGCATGGCCGCCGAACTCCGGCCCGACGTCGTCCTCATGGACGTCCGCATGCCGGGCATGGACGGCATCGAGGCCACCCGCCGCATCGTCGCCGCCGGTGGCCGCACCCGGGTACTCATCGTGACCACCTTCGACCTCGACGAGTACGCGTACGACGGGCTGCGGGCCGGAGCCAGCGGCTTCCTGCTCAAGGACGCCCGGCCCGAGGAACTCGTCGCCGGCATCCGCGCGGTCGCGACCGGGGACGCCGTCGTCGCCCCGCGTCTGACCCGGCGGCTGCTGGACGCCTACGCCCACCAGGTCCTGGCCCCGGCCGGGGCGCCGGTGGCCGAGGACCCCCGGCTGCGGACGCTCAGCGACCGTGAGCGGGAGGTGCTGGTGGCCGTCGCGCAGGGCTGGACCAACACGGAGATCGCCGAACGGCTCGTCCTCAGCGAGTCCACGGTCAAGAAGCACGTCGGCCGGGTCCTCGCCAAGATCGGGGCACGGGACCGGATCCAGGCGGTGATCACGGCGTACGACGCGGGGCTGGTGCGGGCCAAGTCGTAGCCGCGGCGTGGTGGTGCGGGCAGAGGCATGGCGGTGCCCGTGGGTTCGGCGGAGGGCTACGGCTTCGCGTGCCGCAGGGTCAGGCCCGCCGGGATCACGGCGGACACCACCGCCAGGGTCGCGCAGGCGGCCACGACCGTTCCCAGTGCGGCCCATGGCAGTTCCACACCGCTGTCCACGCCCAGCAGGCCGAGCGCGCAGCGCATCCCGGCCAGGTTGAGCCCGGCGACCAGGAGGCCGAGGACACCGCCGACCGCGACGACCAGCAGGGCCTCGGCGGCGGTCAGACGCAGCACCAGCCACGGGGTGGCGCCGACCGACCGCAGCACGGCCAGGTCGCGGACCCGGTCGGAGGCCGCCATGACCATCGTGTTGGCCACGGAGATCCCGGTGTACAGCAGGGCGATGCCGAGGACCAGCAGGAAGCCGAGGCGGGTGGTCCCGTCGGTTCCGGGGGAACTCGCCCGCACCCACTGCTCCTTGGTGAACACCTGCCCGCCCGTCCCGCGCACCGCCTCCCGCAGCGCGGCGCCCACTGCGGCCGGGTCCGCGCTCCCGGCGAGGGCCACGTCCACGCGGTCGACGTGCGCGCCGCGGGCGTTGGCCGGGGTCACGTAGACGCCGTTGTCACCGGTCCCGGTCGCCATGACGGCGGCGATCCGCAGCGTCCTCCTCGTTCCGTCGCCGAGCCACACGTCCACGGTCTGCCCGACGGTGTGCCGCTCCCACTCCTCGTTGACGATGATCGAGTCGTCGTCGAGACCGGACACCTTCCCGGCGGTCAGCGGCAGGAGAGCGGTCGCGGCGAGCGGGCCCGCCTCGACCGCGCGGGCCTCGGACCGGATGAGGGCCACCCCCTCCTCCAGGACGTACACCGCGCTCGACGCGCTCGCCGACGCCTCGGCGCCGTCGACGGCCGCGAGCCTCTTCACCGTCGCCGTGTCGAAGCCCGCGTCCCCGGCCGGGGTGACCACGAACGCGGCGGCGGTCCGTTCCCGGATCTCGGTGACCCCGGCTTCGTTCAGCGTGGCCGTGGCGCCGAGCAGCGACCCCGCGAGGGCCACGGTGACCAGGACGGGTGCCGCGACGGATGCCGTACGACGGACTCCGGCGGCCGCGTTCTCCCGCACCAGCATCCCGACCGCGCCCGGGAGCCGCGCCGCCGGCCAGGCGACCAGCCGGGTCAGCGGGCGTACCAGGGCCGGGGCGAGCAGCGCCACCGCGGTGATCAGCAGCATCGGACGGCTGACGTACGTCTTGCGGTGCAGCAGGTCACCCGGGTCGGTCAGCAGGGCCAGGCCCAGCGTCGCCGCGGCGGTCAGCAGCAGGGCCGTCCCGCACAGCCACCGGCCCCAGGTCATCGCGTGTGTGTCCACGGAACCCTCGCGCAGCGCCTGTGTGGGCCCGGTGCGCCCGGCCCGCCAGGAGGCGGCGATCACCCCGAGCAGCGCGACGAGCAGACCCGTCCAGAAGGCCACGTGGTACGGCCAGGTGGCGTCACCGATGGTGAACCAAGCAGGTGCGAGACCCTCGTCCACGACCCGTGCGGCGAGCTTCGGGGCGCCGTACCCGCCGAGCGCACAGCCGGTCGCCGAGGCGAGCACACCGACCAGCAGCGCCTCCGCGACCACCGTCCGCCGGATCTGCCCCGGGGTGGCCCCCGCGGTACGCAGCAGGCCGAACTCCCGGCGTCGTTGGGCCACCGCGAAGGCGAAGGTGGACGCCACCACGAACACCGACACGAAGGCAGTGACCCCGCCGGCCATGCCGAACAGGGCGTTCATCGCGGTGAGTGCCTCGCGGTCACGGTCCGGGTCGGGGTCGGCGAGGCGGCGGTCGGTGCCGGTGAGGACCTGGCCGGTGTCGCCCACCACGTCTCTGACCGCCGCCGGGTCCGCCTCCACCACCAACTGGGTGCTCACCGGCGCCAGTTCGGCGGCCCGGGCGTCGGTGTAGAAGACGGGGTTCTCGAAGCCGCGCGAGGCCACCGTGCCGACGACCGTCACGGTGCCGTGGGCAGTGCGCAGGGTCTGGCCGGGGTGCGCCCAGGTGCCGGTGACGACTTCGCTCCCGGTGCGGGGAGTGCGGCCCGCCGTGATCTCGTACGGCGCGAAGGCGGCTGTGGACCAGGGGTGGCCGACGAGGTCGTGCGGGCCGTTCTCGACCGGGACCGGGAAGGAACGGTCCGGGGTGACGGTGCCGAGCTGTCGGAGGTGTGCGATGACCGGTTCGGGGACGGGGTGGGGGTGGGCCAGGGGGCGTGTTTCACGTGAAACATGGGCTGATGGCGTGCGGTCTGACGCACGGTCCGAGGCGCGGCTTGTTTCACGTGAAACATGGCCGGTTGTCAGTGTCAGGGTGTTCTGTCCCTGCACGACCACCGGCGCCGCGGCGAACCGCTCCGGGCGCCTTTCGGGTGCGTCCGTGGAGGAGGCGAGGGCCAGGCCCATCACGGTGAGGAGCGAGACGCCGAGCGAGAGGGCGATGAAACTGCCGGTGAAGGTGGTCCAGCGGGTACGGAGGGCGTGGAGGGCGACGGTCAGCACGGGCTCGCCTCCAGCGTGGTCAGGTGGGTGGCGATGGCGTCCACGCTCGCGCCGGTCAGGTCGCCGTTGACGCGGCCGTCGACGAGGAAGACCACGCGGTCGGCGTAGGAGGCGGCCACCGGGTCGTGGGTGACCATGAGGACGGTCAGGCCCTCGCGGTCGACCAGGGAGCGCAACAGGGTCAGTACCTCGCGCCCGGTCTGTGAGTCCAGGGCGCCGGTCGGCTCGTCGGCGAAGAGGACCTCGGGGCGGGTGATCAGGGCACGGGCCAGGGCGACGCGCTGCTGCTGGCCGCCGGACAGCTCGGTCGGCCGGTGCCGGGCGCGCTCACCGAGGCCGACCTGCCGCAGCGCCTCACGTACCCGGGCTCTCGGGACGCGGCGCCCTGCCAGCCGTAGCGGAAGGGCGACGTTCTGCTCGGCGGTCAGGGACGGCAGCAGGTTGAACGCCTGGAAGACGAAGCCGATGCGCTCGCGTCTGAGCCGGGTCAGCCTGGTCTCGCTGAGGCCGGTCAGCTCGGTGCCGCCCAGGGTGACCGAGCCGGAGGTGGGCCGGTCCAGGCCCGCGGCGCACTGGAGCAGGGTCGACTTGCCGGAGCCGGAGGGGCCCATGACGGCGGTGAAGCCGCCGCGGGGGAAGGCGAGGGAGACGGCGTCGAGGGCGGTCACGGTGGTGTCGTCGGCGGCGGGGCGTTTCGGGCCGTACGTCTTGGTGAGGGCGTGCAGGCTGATGGCGTCGGTGTTCATGGCTCCCCCATGGGGCTGGCTGGACCTGGTCTGCCTCCACAGAACCGTTCGAGGGTGCTCCGGCGCAGTCACGCGAGGGCGAGAGTCGGGGTAGGGCCCGCCCTACCCCTCGTCCTCCTTCCGGCCCCATCGCCTCCGCCGCGGCCGTCCTTCTACCGTGATCCGCATGCATCCTCCGAACGTGTGGCAGGCCATGTCCCGCCCCGGCTTTCTGCTGTCGGCGTGGCCCTGGCGGTCGCTCGGCTATCTGCTGACCGGTGTGGTGGCGGGCGCGGTCACGCTGGTCGGGACCGTGACGCTGGCCGCGGTCGGCGGGGCGCTCGCCGTCGTGCTCGTCGGGCTGCCGCTGCTCCTCCTGCTCGTGCTCTCCGGCATCGCCGTCGCGCGCCTGGAGCGGCTCAGGCTGCGACTGATGGACCCGGAACCGGCCCCCGACCCGCACCGGGCGCCCGCCGCGACCGGGTTGTGGGCCTGGCTGACCACCCGGCTGAAGGAGCAGGCGACCTGGCGTGAACTCGGGTACGCCCTGCTCTTCGCGGGGCTGCTCTGGCCGGTCGACGCGCTCGTGGTCACCGGTGCGCTGCTGTTCCCGGCCGCCATGGTCGCCACCCCGCTGCTCATGGCCACGGTCGGGGACGGCGAGGAGGCGAAGGTCCTCAAGCAGTGGACGGTCGCCGGCTGGCCGACGGCGTTCGGGGTGGCCGTACTGGGGCTGCTGCTCCTGGTGACGGGCCTGTACGCGGTCGGAGTCGCGGCCGGTGCCCGGGCCGGTCTGACGCGTCTTCTGATCACCTCCCGCGACCGTGAGGTGGACGCCCGGGTGGTCGAACTGAGCCGCTCGCGGCTGCGGTTGGTGGACGCCTTCGAGGCGGAGCGCCGGCGCATCGAACGCGACCTGCACGACGGCGCCCAGCAGCGGCTGGTCGCGCTCACGATGACGCTGGGCCTGGCCCGGCTAGACGCCCCGCCCGGGCCGCTCGCCGACCAGCTCGCCAAGGCGCACGACGAGGCGGGCCGGGCGCTCGCGGAACTGCGGGAGCTGATCCACGGCATCCACCCCAAGGTGCTCACGGACTACGGCCTGACGGAGGCCGTCGCCGACGCGGCCGACCGGTCCGCGGTGCCGGTCGACGTCGACCTGTCGGTGCCGGGGCGGCTGGACCAGGCGGTGGAGGCGGCCGCGTACTTCGTGGTCTGCGAGGCGCTTGCCAACATCGCCAGACACAGCGGTGCGGGGCGGGCGGAGGTGCGTGGCGCCCACGCGCGCGGGCGGCTGCTGCTGGAGATACGGGACGACGGCCACGGCGGCGCCGACGCGACGGCGGGCACGGGTCTGACGGGACTGGCGGACCGGGTGTCGGTCCTCGATGGCACACTCACCCTGTCCAGCCCGGCGGGCGGGCCGACCTTGCTGCGGGTGGAGATCCCTTGCGAGGTGCGGGAGTTGAGCGGGGCACGGCGGGTGGGGTAGGGGCCCGGCGGGTGTGATGGTGGCGCCCCCAGGGTCTGCCGGGCGGGATGTGTTCGGGCCGCCAGATGAGAGGGAGGCGGGGGCGTGGTGGGGTTGCTCGGTGGTGAGGGGCGGTCGCTTCGGGTCGTGCTGGCCGAGGACAGCGTGCTGCTGCGGGAGGGGCTCATCGGGCTGCTCGGGCGGTGCGGGCACGAGGTCGTCGCGGCCGTCGGGGACGCCGGCGCGCTGGTCGCCGCCGTCGAGGAGCACGCTCCGGACATCGTCGTCACCGACGTCCGGATGCCGCCCGACTTCCAGGACGAGGGCCTGCACGCGGCGGTCCGGCTGCGCGAGACACGGCCCGCGCTGCCGGTGCTGGTCCTGAGCCAGTACGTGCAGCGGACGTACGCCGCCGACCTCCTCGACTCCGGCGACGGCACCGGAGTCGGCTATCTGCTCAAGGACCGGGTCGGCCAGGTCGAGGAGTTCGTCGACGCGCTGTGCGAGGTCGCCGCCGGGGGCACGGTCGTGGACCCCGAGGTCGTACGGCAGTTGCTGCGCCGTCGCCGCGATCCGCTGGAGCGGCTCACCCCGCGCGAGCGGGAGGTGCTCGCGCTGATCGCGGAGGGCAGGTCCAACGCGGCCATCGCCCGCGAACTCGTCGTCTCCGAGGCGGCGGTCGGCAAGCACATCGGCGGCATCCTCACGAAGCTGGACCTGCCGCCCGCGGAGGAGACGCACCGGAGGGTGCTGGCGGTGCTGGCGTATCTGCGGGGCTGAGGTGCCTCTGCCGGGTTGTCGTGCCGCCGTGGATGTCAGCCGGTCGTACCCACCGGTTATCCACAATCCCGGAGTTGTCCACAGGGTCTGACGCGTTTCGGCCACTGGCTGTACGGTCGGCACAAGTTGATGTTCGTGAGTGGCGGGGGAGGCGGTCGCGGTGACCGAGACCGGTGTCGGGGCACAGACCGTGGAGCAGGCAGAGCCCACCGGCGGGACGACGCGGCGGCTGCCCCTCGTGCGCGGTCTCGGCCGCTGGCCCGTGGAGGGCTCGCCCAAGCAGGAGGGCAAGGCGCTGCGCGCGAGCGTGCCGCGCGCCGGCCATGCCGCACTCGACCTCGACATCGACCGCCCCGACGCGGTCGGCGCGGTGGAGGAGTCGAGCCGCGGCCGTATCCCCGAGCTCACGCCGATACGGGTGGGCCGGATGGCGGCCACCCCGTTCGCCTTCCTGCGCGGTTCGGCCGGCCTCATGGCGTACGACCTGGCCCGCACCCCCATGACGGGCATCCGGGCCCAGATCTGCGGCGACGCCCACGCGGCCAACTTCGGCCTCTACGGCGACGCCCGCGGCGACCTGGTCATCGACCTCAACGACTTCGACGAGACGGTCTTCGGCCCCTGGGAGTGGGACCTCAAGCGGCTCGCCGCCTCCCTGGTGCTCGCCGGCCGCGAGACCGGCGCCGACGAGGACGTCTGCCGCGCGGCGGCGCACGGCGCGGTGGGCGCGTACCGGCGCACCATGCGGCTACTGGCCAAGCTCCCGGTGCTGGACGCGTGGAACGCCATCGCGGACGAGGAGCTGGTCTCCCACACCGACGCCCATGACCTGGTCGGCACGCTGGAGCGGGTCTCGGAGAAGGCGCGGGCCAACACCAGCGGGCGGTTCGCGGCGAAGTCGACGGAAGCGACCGAGGACGGCGGCCGCCGCTTCGTGGACGCCCCGCCGGTGCTGCGCCGGGTTCCCGACGCGGAGGCCGTGGCGGTGGCCGCGTCCCTGGAGCACTACCTCAGCACGCTCTCCGAGGACCGTCTGCCGCTGCTGGCCCGGCACGCGGTGCACGACGTGGCGTTCCGGGTGGTCGGCACGGGCAGCGTGGGCACCCGCTCCTACGTCGTCCTGCTCCTCGACCACCGCGGCGAGCCGCTGGTCCTCCAGGTCAAGGAGGCCCGTCCCTCGGCCCTGCTGCCGCATCTGGCGACCGCCGGTTTCGAGGTGCCAGAGGTGGATCACGAGGGCCGCCGGGTCGTCCTGGGCCAGAAGCGGATGCAGGTCGTCAGCGACAACCTGCTGGGCTGGACGACCGTGGAGGGGCGCCCCTTCCAGGTCCGGCAGTTCCGCAACAGGAAGGGCAGCGTGGATCCCGCCGCGCTCTCCGCCGACCAGATAGACGACTACGGCCGCATGACCGGCGCCCTGCTGGCCCGCGCCCACTCCCACAGCGCCGACCCGCGCCTGGTCTCCGGCTACTGCGGCAAGAACGAGGAGCTCGACGAGGCCGTCGCCGATTTCGCCGTCACCTACGCGGACCGCACCGAGGCGGACCACGCCCACCTGGTCGCAGCGATCCGCGCGGGCCGCATCGCGGCGGAGACGGGGGTGTGAGACGGCAGGAGCAGGGGGCAGGGCCAAGGTGCCGGGCCGGGTGTGAGGCGTCGGCCTGTCCTGGGCGTGGCCTACGCTGTTCGGATGACTACCCCGGAAGCTGAGCGGCACGGTGGTGGCGCCGGTGCGGAGCAGGCGGCTGCCGAGGGCGAGGGTGCGGCCCGGCCCGAGGAGCGGCTGGAGCGAGCCGTGCGCGCCGCCGAGCAGGCGCTCATCGAGTACGAGATCGCGGTGGAGACCTTCCGCATCGAGGTGGAGAACTTCTCCCGCCTCCACCACCAGAAGCTCGGCCCGATGTACACCCGCCTCGACGAGCTGGACGCCGAGATCGCCGAGGCCCGTGCCGCCCGCACCGGTGACCCCGAGGACCGGCGCCGGGCCGACGAGGCGCGGGCCCGGGTGATGCCGATGCCGGGCGTCGAGGAGCTGTTCCACGGCTGGATGGACGGCGACGGGATCTTCCCCGAGGCCGCCGCGATGCTCACCGAGGAGCAGGTGCGGCCCCCGCAGCGGGTGCGCCCCAGCGACGAGGCCCGCAAGCTCTACCGCGAGCTGGCCCGCAAGGCCCACCCCGACCTCGCCCAGGACGAGACGGAGCGGGCCCGGCGCGAGGAGTTCATCACCCGGGTCAACGCCGCCTACGGCCGCGGCGACGAGCCGCTGCTGCGGGAGCTGGCCGAGGAGTGGGCCGCTGGCCCCAAGCCCCCGGAGCAGGGCCCCACCCCCAGCGAGGAGCTGTACGCCCGTCTCGAATGGCTGGCCCAGCGCAAGGAACTGCTCACCCTGGTCGCCAAGAACCTGGAGGAGAGCGCGATCGGCTCGATGCTGCGGATGGCGCCGGACGACCCGGACCGCCTCCTGGAGGAGATCGCGGAGAAGCTCCTGGCGGACGTCGCCGAGCGCGAGCGGCAGCTGGCGGAACTGCTCGCACAGGAGTGAGCGGTCGCCGCCCGGCTCGCGTCGGGTAGCGTCGGGCACATGTCTTTCGCAGCCGGTGTGCCCACGGTCCAGGTCACGGACCTCAAGGACGACGACTTCCTGCTGGACGTCCGCGAGGACGACGAGTGGCGGGCGGGTCACGCAGCAGGGGCACTGCACATCCCCATCAGTGAGTTCGTGGCCCGCTACGGCGAGCTGACCGAGGCCGCCCCGCAGGACGGCCGCGTCCACGTCATCTGCCGCTCCGGCGGCCGCTCGGCGCAGGTCACCATGTACCTCGCCCAGCAGGGCGTCGACGCCGTGAACGTCGACGGCGGTATGCAGCTGTGGGCCGAGGTCGGCCGCCCGGTCGTGACCGACGACGGACAGCCCGGCTTCGTCCTCTGACCGCCGGCGGGCCCGCTCAGGCCAGAGCGTGGGCCGCCAGCAGGTCCCCGAGCGCCTCCTCGTGGGCCGCGGCCGGGCCGAGCGACAGCTCCAGGTGCTTGGCCCAGGCGTGGTACCGGTGCAGGGGGTAGTCGACGTCGGCGCCGAACCCGCCGTGCAGATGCTGTGCCGTCTGCACGGTCCGCCGTACGCCCTCCGCCGCCCAGATCTTCGCCACGGCCACGTCCCCGGCGACCGGCAGCGTGCCCCGGGCCCCCGAGGTGAGGCGCCACGCGGCCTGCCAGAGGGTGACCTCCATCGCGCGCAGGTCGATGTAGCGGTCGGCGGCCTGCACGGCGACCGCCTGGAAGCTGGCGAGCGGGTGGCCGAACTGCTCCCGCCTGCTGGTGTACTCGCCGGTCATTCGCAGTACCCGCTCGCCCAGGCCGAGCGCCAGCGCGCACGTCCCCGTGGTCAGCAGGTCCCGCAGCCCCTCCCACGCGCCCTCGGCGTCGATCACATACCGCGCGGCGACCGCGGCGGACTCCAGCCGCAGCTCACCGAGCCGCTCCCCGCTGGTCGAGAACTGCTCGCCGAGCACCACCCCGTCCTGGTCGCGGGCCACGACCGCGAGGACGGCCCGGTCCGCGGCGGTGTGCGCGGGGACGACGACGAAGTCGGCGTCGTACGCCCACGGCACCGCCGTCTGCACCCCGTCCAGGATCCAGCTGGCGTCCTCCTCGTCGCTCTCGCGGCGTGCGGTGACGGCGAGTTCGGCCGGATCGTGTCCCGTGCGGCCGCTCGCGGCGACGGTCAGCACGACCTCCCCGCGCCCGGCCCGCTCCAGCAGCTCGGCCTTCAACTCCGCACCGCCGTGCGCCTGTACGGCGGCCGCGGCCGCGGTGTTCTCCAGCAACGGCACCCGTGCGAGGACCTTCGCGGACTCGCGCAGCACCAGGCAGAGCGCGATGGCGTCGAGCCCCGCCCCGCCGTACTCGGCGTCCAGCAGCAGACTCAGCAGATCGGCGTCGGCCAGCCGGCCCCACAGCGCGCGGTCGAACTCCTCGGCGACGGCACCCGTGGTCAGCGCCGGACTCGGCACGGCGTCCGGCGCGACCCCGGCGAACACCCCCCGCGCCGCCTCGGCCGCCGCCTGCTGCTCCTCGCTGAAGGTGAAGTCCACGGTCCCGGTCCCTCCGACGGCACACCGATCTGACGGTCCGTCAAGATAGAACAGGTTCTAGAAGAAGGGAACCGCGTCCGAACGGCTACCTGTCGAAGTCCAGTTCCACTCTCTCCGTCACCGGATGCGACTGGCACGCCAGGACGTACCCCGCCTCCGTCTCCTCCCGTTCCAGAGCGAAGTTGCGGTCCATGCGGACCTCGCCGGAGACCAGGAAGGCCCGGCAGGTGCCGCACACCCCGCCCTTGCAGGCGTAGGGCGCGTCGGAACGGTTGCGCAGCACCGTCTCCAGGAGCGACTCGCCGTCCTGGACGGGCCAGCTCCCGCCGCGGCCGTCGAGCCGGGCGGTGACCGTGCTGTGCGCGGGCGCCGGTCCGGTCCGCACCGGCGCCGCTCCCCCGTCCACGTGGAAGATCTCCTCGTGGATCCGGGCCCGCGCCACCCCGAGTTCCCGCAACGCCCGCTCCGCGCCCTGCACCAGCCCGAACGGCCCGCACAGGAACCACCCCGCGACCCGCTCCACCGGCAGCAGCGCCGGCAGCAGTCCGGTCAGCCGCTCCCGGTCGAGCCGCCCGGACGGCAGCCCGGCCTGCTGCTCCTCCCGGGAGAGCGCCGTGACCAGCTGGAACCGCTGCGGGTAGCGGTCCTTGAGGTCGGCGGCCTCCTCCAGGAACATCGTCGAGGCGGAGCTGCGGTCGCTGCGTATCAGGCAGAACCGCGCGGCGGGCTCGCGCGCCAGCAGCGTCGTCACGATCGACAGCACCGGGGTGATGCCGCTGCCGCCGACGATCGCCGCGTACAGTCCGGGCGCCGGGTCCAGGGTGAACCGGCCCGCCGGGGTCATCACCTCCAGCTCGTCACCGGCGCCGATCTCCTTGAGCGCGTACGTCGAGAAGGCGCCGCCCTCCACCAGCCGTACGCCGACCCGCAGTTGGCTCGGTCCCGCGCCGTCCGGGTGGGGTGCCGGGGAGCAGATCGAGTAGGTGCGGCGGATCTCCTGGCCGTCGGCCGTGCGGCGCAGGGCGAGGTGCTGGCCCGGGGCGTGCCGGTACTCCTCGCGCAGCTCGGGCGGCACAGTCAGGGTCAGGGCCACGGAGTCGTCGGTGAGCCGGTCGACCGCGGCCACCGGGAGCGGGTGGAAGCGGGCCATCACAACTCCTTGAAGTGGTCGAACGGTTCACGACACGCCAGACACCGCCGCAGCGCCTTGCAGGCGGTGGAGGAGAAACGGCTGAGCAGCTCGGTCTCGGCGGAACCGCAGTGCGGACAGCGCACGGGCTCCAGGGTGCGGGTCGGTCCCCATGCGAGGGAGACCGGGCCGGACTCCTCGCGGACCCGCGGTGGCGCGATGCCGAACTCCCGCAGCTTGCGCCGCCCTTCGGCCGTGATGTCGTCCGTCGACCACGCCGGCGCGAGCACCCTGCGCACCGTGACCTCCCGCATGCCGTGCTCGCGCAGCACCCGCTCTATGTCGACGGACATCGCCTCGACCGCGGGGCAGCCGGTGTACGTCGGGGTCAGCTCGACCTCGACCGCGTCGGCGCCCCGCACACGCACCGCGCGCACCACACCCAGCTCGCGCAGGGTCAGCACGGGCAGTTCGGGGTCGGGCACCGAACCGGCGAGCGCCAGCAGCTCGGCCTCCAGGGCGGTCGCCGTCACCACGACGCCCCCGGGTGACTGCGGTGCAGATGCTGCATCTCGGCGAGCATCCGCCCGAAGGACTCGGTGTGCAGCCCCTGCCGTCCCGCACCGGCCCTCCACGCCCCCAGGCGCGGCCCCTCGGGGACGCTCAGGGTGGCCCGGCGCAGCACATCCCCCACGGACTCCAGCCAACGGGCCTCCAGCACGGCCCCGTCGACATCGACCCCCTCCACCGGGAGGAACATCTCGCCGGTGAACCGCCACAGCGCCTCGACCGCCCGCCGCATCCGAGCGTGGCTCTCCTCGGTGCCGTCACCGAGCCGCAGGGTCCACTGCTCGGCGTGGTCGCGGTGGTAGGCGACCTCCTTGACGGCCTTCGCGGCGAGCGGGGCGAACGGGCCGTCCCCTGCGGCCAGTTCCGCGTACAGCAGGTGCTGCCAGGTGGAGAAGTACAGCTGGCGGGCGATGGTGTGGGCGAAGTCGCCGTTCGGCTGCTCGACCAGCTGGAGGTTGCGGAAGGCGCGCTCCTCGCGCAGATACGCCAGGTCGTCCTCGTCGCCGACCATCGACAGCAGGGTCCGGGCCTGGCCCAGCAGGTCCAGCGCGATGTTGGCGAGGGCGACCTCCTCCTCCAGCACGGGGGCGTGGCCGGCCCACTCGCCGAGGCGGTGGGAGAGCACCAGGGCGTCGTCGCCGAGCGCGAGCGCGGCCGTCGTCGGCACGGTGGCGGTCACAGGTGCTTCACCCCCTCCGGGATCTCGTAGAACGTCGGGTGGCGGTACGGCTTGTCGGCGGCCGGCTCGAAGAACGGGTCCTTCTCGTCCGGCGAGGACGCGGTGATCGCCGCCGAGGGCACCACCCAGATCGAGACGCCCTCCCCGCGCCGGGTGTACAGGTCCCGGGCGTTGCGCAGGGCGAGTTCGGCGTCCGGGGCGTGCAGGCTGCCGGCGTGGGTGTGGGAGAGCCCGCGGCGGGAGCGGACGAAGACCTCCCACAGGGGCCAGTCGGTGGTCGTCATGCGTGTACCGCTCCCGTCTCGGTGTGCTTGCCGCTGTGCTTGGCCGCGTGGGCCGCGGCGGCCTCGCGGACCCAGGCGCCCTCCTCATGGGCGCGCCTGCGCTGGGTGATCCGCTGGTCGTTGCAGGGGCCGTTGCCCTTGAGGACCTCTTTGAACTCCGTCCAGTCGATCGGGCCGAAGTCGTGCTGCCCCCGCTCCTCGTTCCACCGCAGGTCCGGGTCGGGGAGGCTGAGGCCCAGGGACTCGGCCTGCGGGACGCAGATGTCGACGAAGCGCTGACGCAGGTCGTCGTTGGAGTGCCGCTTGATCTTCCAGGCCATCGACTGCGCGGAGTGCGCCGACTCGTCGTCGGGCGGGCCGAACATCATCAGGGACGGCCACCACCAGCGGTCCACGGCGTCCTGGGCCATCGCGTGCTGCTCCGGGGTGCCCCGGCTCAGGGCCAGCAGCAGCTCGTAGCCCTGGCGCTGGTGGAAGGACTCCTCCTTGCAGATGCGGACCATCGCGCGCGCGTACGGGCCGTAGGAGCAGCGGCACAGGGGGACCTGGTTGGTGATCGCCGCGCCGTCCACGAGCCAGCCGATGGCGCCGACGTCCGCCCAGGTCAGGGTCGGGTAGTTGAAGATCGAGGAATACTTCTGGCGGCCGGAGTGGAGCTTGTCGAGCAGTTCGTCGCGGCCGGTGCCGAGGGTCTCCGCGGCGCTGTAGAGATAGAGGCCGTGGCCCGCCTCGTCCTGGACCTTGGCCATCAGGATCGCCTTGCGGCGCAGGGACGGCGCGCGCGTGATCCAGTTCGCCTCCGGCTGCATGCCGATGATCTCGGAGTGGGCGTGCTGGGCGATCTGGCGCACCAGGGTCGCGCGGTAGGCGTCGGGCATCCAGTCGCGGGGCTCGATGCGCTCGTCGGCGGCGACGGCCGCGTCGAAGGCGCGCTCGTAGCCGGTGGTGTCGGCGGCGGTGTCCTGACCGCCGTACGCCTGCGTGCGCGCCGTCTGGTGCGCGGCTGCTGTCGCCATGAGGCCCCCTCGACCCGGGCTCCGCCGGAACCTGCTCCCGACCGATCGTTCGGTTCGTGCGATTCCATGGTGTGCCGGGCGCCGTATGGTGTCAACCGCTGTGGAAAACCCGCGGGGCCGCCTGTGGAGAACCGGTGTGGGAGTGAGCACGGCCACGGCGGGGCGGGGCGGAAGGGGCTGTGCGGGGCCGTCGGGCCTGAGTACCGTTCCGTGGCGAGCGCCGCGGCGCCCCGCGGGGCGGCGGCCGCAGGGCGAAACGGATCGAGAACGGGGTGGAATGGACGCGTACGACCAAGGCTCGAACGCCCGGCGGGAGCCGGACGGTGTGCCCGGGCCGACGGAGCCGGCGGTGCCGGCCGCCGCGGGCCCGGAGGGCGAGTCCGCCCCGCCCGAGCCCGACGGCATACCGGCCGGGGGATCCGGAGTGCTCCGCGCGGCCGCCGTCGGACGGCCCGAAGACCATCCCGAGCCCTCCGAAGACCGCCCCGGGCCGCCCGAGGCCCACCCCGACCCGCGTACCGGTGTCGCCGCGCTCTCCCTGGGTCACCAGATCGTCGTCGCGGTGGCGCTCGCGGTCGTCGCGGCCGCCGTCTGCCTGCACATCGGCATGGTCTTCCTGCATGTGGCGCCGCCCAACACGCTGACCAAGAAGCACGGCACGGTGGTCGACGACTGGGTCTTCCCGGAGTTCGAGCAGAACTGGAAGCTGTTCGCGCCTAACCCGCTCCAGCAGAACATCGCGGTGCAGGTGCGGGCCCGGGTCGCCACCGCGGACGGCGGCATGCGCGAGACCGGCTGGTACGACCTGTCCGCCCAGGACGGCCGGGCCATCGACGGCAACCTGCTGCCGAGCCACACCCAGCAGAACGAACTGCGCCGCTCCTGGGACCTGTTCACCTCCACCCACGACGCCGACAACCGCCCGGTCGGGCTGCGCGGCGCCCTGGCCGAGACGTATCTGCGCCGCATCGTGGTGCTGCGCCTGGAGCGCGGGGACGCGACCGGGCGGAGCGGTGTCCTCAAGAGCGTGCAGATACGGTCCCGCGTCACCAACGTCCCCGCGCCGACGTGGGGCAACGAGAAGGTCTCCGACCAGCCGGTCTACCGCGAGCTGCCCTGGTGGACGGTGCAGGCGGACGACACCGAGGAGAGCGTCCGGTGAATCGCTTCGCCCTGGCGGTGTCGCACGGCATCGCCCGCGTCACGGAGGCGGCCCGTGGCCCCTACCAGGCCGCCGTCATCCGTATCGGCTTCAGCGCCACCTGGCTGCTGTTCCTGCTGCGCGAGTTCCCCCACCGCGAGGAGCTGTACGGCCCCGACGGGCCCTGGAGCTGGAACCTCGCCGAGCAGCTGATCTCGTCCAACGGCGCCTTCACGGTCCTGATGTGGTCGGACAGCCGGTTCTGGTTCGAGTGCGTCTACGCGCTCGCCGTCCTCGCGAGCCTGCTGCTGCTCCTCGGCTGGCGCACCCGCACGATGTCCGTGCTCTTCATGGTCGGAGTGCTCTCGCTGCAGAACCGCAGTGTCTTCATGGGCGACGGCGGCGACAACGTCCTGCATCTGATGTGCATCTACCTGGTCTTCACCCGCTGCGGCCAGGTCTGGTCGCTGGACGAGCGGCGGACGCGGGCGGCACGCGCGCGTGGGGAGCGGGTCGTGGACCGCGTGGGCCCCGCCCTGTGGACCGTCCTCGGGCTCGTGCTGGTGGGCATGACCTTCCTGGGCAAGCTCGACGGCGACCCCACCGTGCCGGTGCTGCTGTGGGGCGTCTGGCTGGCGCAGGCCGTGGGATGGGCGATCAACCGCCTCGCGAAGTCGGACCAGCCGCGGATCACGGCCGACGTCATCGCGAACATCGTCCACAACGGCGCCCTGGTCGTGATCATGGCCGAGGCCTGTCTGATCTACGCGACGGCGGGCTGGTACAAGATCCAGGGCTCGCGCTGGCAGGACGGCACGGCCGTCTACTACCCCCTCCACCTCGACTACTTCTCCCCTTGGCCCGCTCTCGCCGATCTGCTGGCGGGCAACGGCATCATGGTGATGCTGGTGACCTACGGCACGGTCATCGTGCAGGTCGCCTTCCCGTTCACGCTCTTCAACCGGCGGGTCAAGAACGTCCTGCTGGCCTGCATGATGCTGGAGCACGCGGCGATCGCCATCGTGCTCGGCCTGCCGTTCTTCTCGCTGGCGATGATCGTCGCCGACTCCGTCTTCCTGCCGACGCCGTTCCTGCGCCGGCTCGGCGACCTGGCCGCACGCGCGCGTGGCCGCGCGTGGACATTGCTGTCGGGCGAGAACGGCGCGCCCGCGGCGCTGCCCGAGCAGCGCACACCGAAGGCCCCGGAGGGCGCGGCGGACACGGAGGGCGTACGGGCCTGAGGACGCGCGGGGCGGCGCGGAGGGCCCGCGGTGCGTCCACGGGCCCGACGGGCGTCGCTCCGGCCTCCCCTGGGCCTCTCGCCGGTCTCCCTCCCGGGCCGCCCCGTAGGCTTCCCGCATGACCAGCTCCGATCCCGTGGGCCTGTGGCACCGGCTCGCCGACGGCTCCGTCCTGCTCGACGGCTTCCATGCCCTCAAGCACGCCGTGCGGTTCGGGGCCGAGGTGCCGGTGGCGGTGGCCGTCGACCGGCAGGCCGCGCTCGGCCTGGCCGAGGAGCTGGCGCCGGACGTACGGGAGCCGCTGGCCGCGCTCCTGACGCAGGTGCCGGAGCCGGTGTACGCCTCCCTGGTGCCGCGCCCGCATCCGACGGCGGTCGCCGCCTTGGCCGTACGACCCTCCCGAGCGGCGCAGCTGGAGCAGCTGGCCCGCACCCCGCGCACCACACCTGTCGTGGTCCTCGACAATCCGCGCAACCTCGGCAACGCGGGGGCGGTGATCCGGCTGGCCGCCGGTTTCGGGGCCACCGGAGTCGTCACCACCGGCACGCTCGACCCCTGGCACCCCACCGTGGTGCGCGGCGGCGCGGGCCTGCACTTCGCGACCGCCGTCGAGCGGTTGGAGGTGTCCGAGCTGCCGCCGGGGCCGCTGTTCGCCCTGGATCCGGAGGGCGACGACATCCGGGGGCTGAAGCTCCCGGACGACGCCGTCCTCGCCTTCGGCTCCGAGCGCAGCGGCCTCTCGGCCGCACTGCGCGCGCGGGCCGACCATCTGCTGTCCCTGCCGATGCGCCCCCAGGTCTCCAGCTACAACCTGGCCACGAGCGTCGGGATGACGCTCTACCACTGGAGCCTGAACGGCGGCGTGTGAGCCGTCACGCCTCGCGCCGCACCTCGACCACCCGGAAGCGGTTCGCCACGAACGCGCCGTCGCACAGGGCCGCGTTGGCCGCGGGGTTGCCGCCCGAGCCGTGGAAGTCGGAGAACGCGGCCGTCTGGTTGACGTACACCCCTCCGGTGAGGTTCAGCGACAGCTGTGCCGCCTCCTCCAGGCAGACCTCCTGGACGGCCTCCTCGACCTCGTCGTCGGTGGTGTACGCCCCGACCGTCATCGCGCCCTTCTCGCGGATCGTGCGCCGCAGCAGCTCCACGCCCTCCGCCGCCGAGTCGACAGCGACCGCGAAGGAGACCGGGCCGAAGCACTCGCTCATGTAGGCGGCCTCGTCGTCGGCCCTCTCCCAATATTTCCGCGCGCCGTCCAGCTTCACGATCACCGGCGTGCGCACGACCGCGCCCGGGAACTCGGGGTTGCCGATCTCCCGGGAGGCCAGGGCGACTTCGCCGAGACCGGCCGCCGCCTCCAGCCGAGCCTTCACGTCCGGGTTGACGATCGCGCCCAGCAGCGCGTTCGCGCGCGCGTCGTCGCCGAGCAGGCCGTCGACCGCGCGGGCGAGGTCGGCCACCACCTCGTCGAAGGTCCTGGGGCCCTCGTCGGTGCGGATGCCGTCGCGGGGGATCAGCAGGTTCTGCGGGGTGGTGCACATCTGGCCGCTGTAGAGCGACAGCGAGAAGGCGAGGTTCGACAGCGTGCCCTTGTAGTCGGCCGTAGAGTCCAGCAGGACGGTGTTGACGCCCGCCTTCTCCGTGTAGACCTGCGCCTGGCGGGCGTTGGCCTCCAGCCAGTCGCCGAACGCCGTCGAGCCGGTGTAGTCGATGATCCGGATCTCCGGGCGCGTCGCCAGGGTCTTCGCGATGCCCTCGCCCGGGCGCTCGGCGGCCAGGGCGACGAGGTTCGGGTCGAAGCCGGCCGCGGCCAGCACCTCGCGCGCGACCTGGACCGTGAGCGCGAGCGGCAGCACCGCGCGCGGGTGGGGCTTGACCAGGACGGCGTTGCCGGTGGCCAGGGAGGCGAACAGGCCGGGGTAGCCGTTCCACGTCGGGAAGGTGTTGCAGCCGATGACCAGGGCGATCCCGCGCGGCACCGGCGTGAACCGCTTGGTCAGGGCGAGCGGGTCGCGCTTGCCCTGAGGCTTGGTCCACTCCGCGGTGTCGGGTGTGCGCACCTGCTCCACGTACGCGTACGCCACCGCCTCCAGGCCGCGGTCCTGCGCGTGCGGGCCGCCCGCCTGGAACGCCATCATGAACGCCTGGCCGGAGGTGTGCATCACCGCGTGCGCGAACTCGTGGGTGCGGTCGCTGATCCGCTTGAGGATCTCCAGACAGACCACGGCCCGCATCTCCGCGCCCGCGTCCCGCCACGCCTTCTGGCCCGCCTTCATGGCCGGCAGCAGGACGTCCACGTCCGCGTGGGGGTATTCCACGCCCAGCTCGATGCCGTACGGCGACACCTCGCCGCCCACCCAGCCGTCCGTGCCGGGCTGGCCGAGGTCGAGGCGGGTGCCCTGGAGGGCGTCGAAGGCGGCCCTGCCCGCGGCCATGTCCAGGCTGCCGTTCTCGCCGTAGGCCTTGGGGTGCTCCGGGTGGGGCGACCAGTACGCGCGTGTGCGGATCGCGTCCAGCGCCTGGTCGAGGGTGGGCCGGTGGATCGCGATCAGCTCGTGTGCGGTCGGTTCGGCGGCCATGCGGGACCAACTCCTCGTCTTTCGAACTCTTCGTCGAGCTCATGACCTGGGCAGAAACCTGGGCGGGAACAGCCAGTGAGAGTTAGAGTAACCGAACGATCGGTCGGGACAAGGGGGTCCGCCGCATCTGTGGAAAACCCCGTGCGGGAGGATCGCGCACATGACAGCACTCGACCTCAGCAGCCCCGTGGCCGTCGTCGGCACCGGCACCATGGGCCAGGGCATCGCCCAGGTCGCGCTGGTCGCCGGGCACTCCGTACGGCTGTACGACGCCGTCCCCGGCCGCGCGCGGGAGGCCGCCGACGCGATCGGCGGCCGACTGGACCGGCTGGTCGCGAAGAACCGGCTCACCGCCGACGACCGGGACGAGGCCCGGGCCCGCCTCGCGTCCGCCGAGCACCTCACCGACCTCGCCGACTGCGCCCTGGTCGTCGAGGCAGTCCTGGAGCAACTGGACGCAAAGCAGGAGTTGTTCCGCGCGCTGGAGGACATCGTCGGCGAGGACTGTCTGCTCGCCACCAACACCTCCTCCCTGTCGGTGACGGCCATCGGCGGCGCCCTGCGCAATCCGGGCCGCCTGGTGGGCCTGCACTTCTTCAACCCCGCCCCGCTGCTGCCGCTGGTCGAGGTCGTCTCCGGGTTCGCCACCGACGTCACGTCGGCCACGCGCGCGTACGAGATGGCACGCGCCTGGGGCAAGACGCCCGTCGCCTGCGCGGACACCCCCGGCTTCATCGTCAACCGCATCGCGCGGCCCTTCTACGCCGAGGCCTTCGCGGTCTACGAGGCCCAGGGCGCCGACCCCGCGACCATCGACGCGGTGCTGCGCGAGTCGGGCGGCTTCCGGATGGGCGCGTTCGAGCTGACCGACCTCATCGGGCAGGACGTCAACGAGTCCGTGACGCACTCGGTGTGGAAGTCCTTCTTCCAGGACGTGCGCTTCACGCCCTCGCTCGCCCAGCGGCGCCTGGTGGAGTCGGGCCGGCTCGGCCGCAAGAGCGGACAGGGCTGGTACGACTACGACGAGACCGGGACCGTCGAGCGGGACGAGCCGCACACCGCGGAGCGGGCCCAGGCGCCCGCCTACGTCACCGTCGAGGGCGACCTGGGCCCGGCGTCCGAGCTGATCGCGCTGATCCGCGAGGCGGGCATCCCGGTCCGCGAGGAGGAAGAGGACCACGGCACGCGCCTGGTGCTGCCGAGCGGCGGCCAGCTCGCCCTCGCCGACGGCCAGACCTCCGTGGAGTTCCGGGACGTCGTCTACTTCGACCTCGCGATCGACTACCGCCGGGCCACCCGGATCGCCCTGTCGGCCTCCCAGGACACCGCGCAGCAGACCCTGGCCGAGGCCATCGGCCTCTTCCAGGCGCTCGGCAAGGACGTCAGCGTCATCGGTGACGTCCCCGGCATGATCGTGGCCCGTACGGTCGCCCGGATCGTCGACCTCGCGCACGACGCCGTCGCCAAGGGCGTGGCCACCGAGGAGGACATCGACACCGCGATGCAGCTCGGGGTGAACTACCCGCTCGGGCCCTTCGAGTGGAGCCGCAAACTGGGCCGCAACTGGGCCTACGCCCTCCTCGACGACCTGCACCTGCGCGACCCCTCGGGGCGGTACGCCCCGTCCCTCGCGCTCTACCGCCACGCGTACGCCTCCGACAAGCGGGAGGGCAGCAGCTCATGACGACCGCCAAGCGCGACACGTACACGCCGGAGACGCTGCTGTCCGTCGCCGTCCAGGTCTTCAACGAACGCGGCTACGACGGCACCTCCATGGAGCACCTCTCCAAGGCCGCCGGTATCTCCAAGTCGTCGATCTACCACCATGTGTCCGGCAAGGAGGAACTGCTGCGGCGGGCCGTCAGCCGGGCCCTGGACGGGCTCTTCGGGATCCTCGACGAGGAGCACGCGCGCGTGGGGCGGGCCTCGGAGCGTCTCGAGTACGTCGTCCGGCGCATGGTCGAGGTCCTCATCGCCGAACTGCCCTACGTCACCCTCCTGCTGCGCGTGCGCGGCAACACCGACACCGAGCGGTGGGCCCTGGAGCGCCGTCGCGACTTCGACCACCGGGTCGCCGAGCTGCTGAAGGCGGCGGCCGCGGAGGGCGACGTACGCGGCGACGTGGAGGTCCGTCTCGCGACCCGCCTGGTCTTCGGCATGATCAACTCGATCGTCGAGTGGTACCGCCCGGACGGCCGCGGCATGAACGAACGCGACGTCGCGGACGCGGTCGCGCGGTTGGTGTTCTCGGGACTGCGCGGGCGGAGCTGAGAGTTCAGGCCTGGGGTTCCAGGTCCTCCTCCTCGAAGACCAGCAGGGTGCGGGTGCTGAGGACCTCCGGGATGGACTGGAGGCGGGTGAGGACCAGCTCGCGCAGGGCTCTGTTGTCGGGGGTGTGGACCAGCAGCAGGACGTCGAAGTCGCCGCCGACCAGGGCGATGTGGGAGGCGCCGGGGAGCTGGATCAGCTGCTCGCGGACCGTGCGCCAGGTGTTCTGGACGATCTTCAGGGTGATGTACGCGGAGGTGCCCTGACCGGCGCGCTCGTGGTCGACACGGGCGCCGAAGCCGCGGATCACGCCGTCCTCGACGAGCCGGTTGATCCGCGCGTACGCGTTGGCGCGCGAGACGTGCACCCGTTCGGCGACCGACCTTATCGACGCGCGGCCGTCCGCCTGGAGCATCCGCAGGATGTCCTGATCGATGGCGTCGAGGGGACGCGGGGCCGTCGGCGGCCGGCCGCCGTCCTGGCTCTCGGCCATTTGTTCAGGTGCCATGTCCCCCCGCCTCCCTACCATGGACGTACTGCGTTCATTGGAGGTTGTGGAGAACCGTTTGTCCACAGCCTGAGGGGGCCTGTAGCCAAAATGTGCCGACGACCGAACAATCGGTAGGTGAGGCGCCTCACATCCGTGGTGCGCCGCGAGCCGCTCCCCGAGGAGGTCCGTCATGACGGTCATGGAGCAGCGTGGCGCGTATCGGCCGTCGCCGCCGCCCGCCTGGCAGCCCCGCACGGACCCCACGCCGCTGCTGCCCGACGCCGAGCCGTACCGCGTCCTCGGCACGGACGCGGCGGGCCAGGCCGACCCTGCCCTGCTGCGCCGCCTGTACGCGGGCCTGGTGCGCGGCCGCCGCTACAACACGCAGGCCACCGCCCTCACCAAGCAGGGCCGCCTCGCCGTCTACCCCTCCAGCACCGGCCAGGAGGCCTGCGAGGTCGCCGCCGCGCTGGCCCTGGAGGACCGCGACTGGCTCTTCCCCAGCTACCGCGACACCCTCGCGGCCGTCGCCCGCGGCCTCGACCCCGTCCAGGCCCTCACCCTGCTGCGCGGTGACTGGCACACCGGCTACGACCCGCGCGAGCACCGCGTGGCCCCCCTGTGCACCCCGCTCGCGACCCAGCTCCCGCACGCCGTCGGCCTCGCCCACGCGGCCCGCCTCAAGGGCGACGACGTGGTCGCGCTCGCCATGGTCGGCGACGGCGGCACCAGCGAGGGCGACTTCCACGAGGCGCTGAACTTCGCCGCCGTCTGGCAGGCCCCGGTCGTCTTCCTGGTCCAGAACAACGGCTTTGCCATCTCGGTGCCGCTCGCCAAGCAGACCGCAGCCCCCTCGCTCGCCCACAAGGCCGTCGGCTACGGCATGTCCGGCCGCCTGGTCGACGGCAACGACGCGGCCGCCGTGCACGAGGTCCTGGCCGCCGCCGTACGGCACGCGCGCGCGGGCGGCGGTCCCACGCTCGTCGAGGCGATCACCTACCGCGTCGAGGCCCACACCAACGCCGACGACGCCACCCGCTACCGCGGCGACGCCGAGGTCGAGACCTGGCGCGGACACGACCCGATCGCCCTCCTGGAGCACGAGCTGACCGAGCGCGGCCTCATCGACGAGGACGGCATCCGCCGGGCGCGCGACGCCGCCGAGATCATGGCCGCCGACCTGCGCGAGCGCATGAACCAGGACCCGGTCCTCGACCCCATGGACCTCTTCGCCCACGTGTACGCCGAACCCACCTCGCAACTGCTCGAACAGCGAGCCCAGTTGCGGGCCGAGCTCGAAGCCGAGGGGGAGACTCCATGACCACCGTCGCGGTCAAGCCCGCCACCATGGCGCAGGCCCTCACGCGCGCGTTGCGGGACGCCATGGCCGCGGACCCCACCGTGCACGTCCTGGGCGAGGACGTCGGCACCCTCGGCGGCGTCTTCCGGGTCACCGACGGGCTGGCCGAGGAGTTCGGCGAGGACCGCTGCACGGACACCCCGCTCGCCGAGGCCGGCATCCTCGGCACGGCCGTCGGCATGGCGATGTACGGGCTGCGGCCGGTGGTGGAGATGCAGTTCGACGCGTTCGCCTACCCGGCGTTCGAGCAGCTGATCTCGCACGTCTCGCGGATGCGCAACCGCACGCGTGGCGCGATGCCGCTGCCGATCACCGTCCGTGTCCCCTACGGCGGTGGCATCGGCGGGGTCGAGCACCACAGCGACTCCTCCGAGGCGTACTACATGGCGACTCCGGGGCTCCATGTCGTCACGCCCGCGACCGTCGCCGACGCCTACGGGCTGCTGCGTGCCGCCATCGCCTCCGACGACCCGGTCGTCGTCCTCGAACCCAAGCGGCTGTACTGGTCGAAGGACTCCTGGAACCCCGAGGACCCGCAGACCGTTGAACCGATAGGCCGCGCGGTGGTGCGGCGCCCGGGCCGGAGCGCCACGCTCCTCACGTACGGTCCGTCCGTCCCCGTCTGCCTCGAAGCCGCCGAGGCCGCGCGGGAGGAGGGCTGGGACCTGGAGGTCGTCGACCTGCGCTCGCTGGTGCCGTTCGACGACGAGACGGTCTGCGCCTCGGTACGACGGACCGGGCGCGCGGTCGTCGTGCACGAGTCGGGTGGGTTCGGCGGCCCGGGAGGAGAGATCGCGGCCCGGGTCACGGAGCGCTGCTTCCATCATCTGGAGGCGCCGGTGCTGCGGGTGGCGGGGTTCGACATCCCGTATCCGCCGCCGATGCTGGAGCGGCACCACCTGCCCGGCGTGGACCGGATCCTGGACGCGGTGGGGCGTCTGCAGTGGGAGGCGGAGAACTGATGGCCCAGGTGCTGGAGTTCAGGCTGCCGGATCTCGGCGAGGGCCTGACCGAGGCGGAGATCGTCCGCTGGCTGGTCGAGGTCGGCGACGTCGTCTCGGTGGACCAGCCGGTCGTCGAGGTCGAGACGGCCAAGGCGCTGGTCGACGTCCCCTGCCCGTACGCCGGCGTCGTCACGGCCCGCTACGGCGAGGAGGGCACGGAACTGCCGGTCGGCGCGCCGCTGATCACGGTCGCGGTGGGACCGGCTGCCACTGCCTCCGGCGGTCCGGCCGAGGACGCGGTGGGCGAGAGCGCGGAGACCAAGGGCTCGGGGAACGTGCTCGTGGGCTACGGCACGTCGGAGGCGCCTGCGCGGAGGCGCAGGGTGCGGCCGGGGAGTGCGGTGCCCGCGGCGGGCGGGGGGCGGTCCGGCGCCGCGAGTGAGGCGGCCGACCGGTGGTCCGACGCGCCGGGGGCGACGGCGAACGGGCGGGCCGAAGCGGCCACGGCGGCCGTGAACGGCCGGGGCACCGTTTCCGAGGCTGCCACCGCTCCCGAGGCGTTCGACGGCCCCGTCCCGGTGATCTCCCCCCTCGTGCGGCGGCTCGCCCGGCAGAACGGCATCGATCTGCGGGAGATGACCGGCTCCGGGCCCGACGGGCTGATCCTTCGCGCCGACGTGGAGTACGCGCTGCGGGCGGCCGCGACACAGCAGCCGGCGGCGACCCGTCAGCAGATCTCCGCCCCCTCCACCGGCCCGGCCCTCGGAGAGACCCGTATCCCCCTCAAGGGCGTGCGCGGCGCCGTCGCCGACAAGTTGTCCCGTAGTCGCAGCGAGATCCCCGACGCCACCTGCTGGGTGGACGCCGACGCGACGGAGCTGATGCGGGCGCGGACCGCGATGAATGCCGCCGGGGGGCCGAAGATCTCGCTCCTCGCCCTGCTGGCCCGGATCTGCACGGCCGCCCTCGCGCGGTTCCCGGAGTTCAACTCCACCGTGGACACGGCGGCCCGGGAGATCGTCCGGCTGGACGCCGTGCACCTCGGGTTCGCCGCGCAGACCGAGCGGGGGCTGGTCGTCCCGGTCGTGAAGGACGCGCACGCGCGCGGTGCCGAGTCGCTGACCGCGGAGTTCGCCCGGCTGACCGAGGCGGCCCGCACCGGAGGCCTCACGCCGGCGGAACTCACCGGCGGCACCTTCACGTTGAACAACTACGGAGTGTTCGGCGTCGACGGCTCCACACCGATCATCAACCACCCCGAGGCGGCCATGCTCGGCGTCGGCCGGATCGTCCCCCGGCCGTGGGTGCACGAGGGCGAGCTGGCCGTGCGCCAGGTCGTCCAGCTCTCGCTCACCTTCGACCACCGGGTGTGCGACGGCGGCACCGCGGGCGGCTTCCTCAGGTATGTGGCGGACTGCGTGGAACAGCCGGCGGTGCTGCTGCGCACGCTGTGATCGCGCGGCCCGATGACTGCGATCGCACCGCGTCCCCCGCGTTCCCTGTGATCGCGGGGGCCCGCATACTCGGGGGGTGAGCTCGTACGCGCCCCCGGACCCGCCCGGCGCCGACCCGGCGTACGACGTCGTCGTGCTCGCCGGGGGTGCCGCCCGGCGGCTCGGCGGCGCCGACAAGCCCGCGGTGCGGGTCGGCGGGCGGGCGCTCCTCGACCGGGTGCTCGCCGCGTGCGCCGACGCGCGCGTGAGCGTGGTCGTCGCCGAGCCCCGCCCCACGGCCAGGCCCGTCCGGTGGGCCCGCGAGGACCCGCCCGGAGGGGGCCCGGTCGCCGCGCTCGCCGCGGGGCTGGCGCACACCACGGCCGACCGGGTGGTGGTCCTCTCCGCCGACCTGCCGTTCCTGGAGGCGGCGACGGTGAGGAGCCTGCTGGGCGCGAGCGGCGCGGACGGCGCCCTCCTCACCGATGCCGACGGCCGTGACCAGCCCCTCGTCGCCGCGTACCGCACGGAGGCGCTGCACCGCGAACTGACCGTCCTCACCGAGGAACACGGGGATCTCGACGGCCTCCCCCTCCGCCGGCTCACCGCCGGGCTCGACCTCGTCCGCGTCCCCGATCCCGTCGCGGCC
Organism: Streptomyces sp. NPDC047072; assembly: GCF_040643855.1. Taxonomy (NCBI): domain Bacteria; kingdom Bacillati; phylum Actinomycetota; class Actinomycetes; order Kitasatosporales; family Streptomycetaceae; genus Streptomyces; species Streptomyces sp. NPDC047072. The sequence continues at coordinate 29,928 of NZ_JBEYVC010000036.1, forward strand.
TTCGACTGCGACACCTGGGACGACATCGCCACCGCCAGGGCACGCATCAGGGAGCATGGGCACGTGTTGGATGAATGGATTTCCGCAGTCAAGGACGAGCTGGGCATCGACCTGGACGTCGACACCGGCGTCCTGCTCGACCTCGCCCGGGACGCCGCCCACGGTGTGGCCCGGCCCGCGGCCCCCCTGACCACCTTCCTCGTCGGCTACGCGGCCGCGCGGGCCGGTGGCGGCCCCGAGGCCGTCGCCGAGGCCTCCCGCAAGGCCGCCGCCCTCGCCCTGCGCTGGGCGGACGAGGACACCGCCGACAAGCCGGACGCCGGATGACCGCCCCCGGCACCCGGGCCGGCGAACACGCCGGGAACGCGTCGGACGCCGACGAGTTCGACGTCGAGGAGGCGCTGGCCCTCGTGAAGGAAGACCACGGCCACCCGAGGTCCGGGCCCGCCGGTCACCAGGACCCCGCACCCATGGAGCGGGCGCCCGACACCCACCACCGCGCCACCACCTGGCCCGAGGCCCGCACGATCGCCGCCCGGGCCGCCCGCACCGTCACCCGCGGCGGCCGTACCCCCGTTTCCGTACGGCTCGACGACGCGCTCGGCCTCACCCTCGCCCTGCCCCTCCCCGCCCTCACCGACCTCCCCTCCTTCGACACCTCGGCGATGGACGGCTGGGCCGTCGCGGGTCCCGGCCCCTGGGCCGTACGGGAGGAGGGCGTGCTGGCCGGGCACGCGGAGCCCGCGCCGCTCGGCGACGGCGAGGCGGCCCGGATCGCCACCGGCGCCCGCATCCCCCCGGACACCACCGCGGTCCTGCGCAGCGAGCACGGCCGTAGCGACGAGAAGGGCCGACTGCACCCCACCCGGGAGGTCGTGCACGGCCAGGACATCCGCCCGCGGGGCCAGGAGTGCCGCAGCGGCGACCAGTTGCTGCCCGCCGGCACCCTCGTCACCCCGGCGGTGCTCGGCCTCGCGGCGGCCGCCGGGTACGACACCCTGGCCGCCGTACCCCTTCCGCGTGTGGAGGTCCTCGTCCTCGGCGACGAGCTGCTCACCGAGGGCACCCCGCGCGGCGGGCTGATCCGGGACGCGCTCGGTCCGATGCTGCCGCCGTGGCTGCGCGCGCTCGGTGCCGAGGTCATCGCGGTGCGCCGGATCGGCGACGACGCCGAGGCCCTGCACCGGGCGGTCACCGGCTCCACCGCCGACGTGATCGTCACGACCGGCGGCACCGCGGCCGGGCCCGTGGACCACGTCCACCCCACGCTCCGGCGGATCGGCGCCGAACTCCTCGTGGACGGCGTGAAGGTGCGCCCCGGCCACCCGATGCTGCTGGCCCGCACCAAGGAGAATCAGCACCTCGTCGGGCTGCCGGGCAACCCGCTCGCCGCCGTCTCCGGCCTGCTCACGCTCGCCGAGCCGCTGCTGCGCACCCTCGCCGCCCGCCCGGCCCAGGAGCCGTACGAGCTGCCGCTGCGCGACGAGGCCCACGGTCACCCGTACGACACCCGGCTCGTGCCGGTCGTGCTGCACGGCGACGGTGCCGTGCCGCTGCACTACAACGGTCCGGCCATGCTGCGGGGCATCGCGGCCGCCGACGCCCTGGCCGTCGTACCGCCCGGTGGGGTGCAGCCCGGTGAAGAGGCCGAACTGCTCGATCTGCCCTGGGCGTCCGCCGGGATCGGGGTGTGTTTCACGTGAAACTTCCGCGCCAGGACGCGATGGCCCGGCAGGCGGACGAGCATCTCGTGACCCACAAGGTGAAGCTGCCGCGCAAGATCGTGGAGCATCCCTTCCGGCAGGTCGCCAAGCGGGTGATGGTGGCGTTGTTCCTGCTGGCCGCGACCGCGTTGATCGTCTATGCCGACCATGACGGCTACAACGACAACTCCGACGGCTCCGTCGACCTCCTTGACGCCTTCTACTACGCGACCGTCACCCTCTCCACCACCGGATACGGCGACATCACCCCGGTCAGCGACGCCGCCCGGCTCACCAACATCTTCGTCATCACACCGCTGCGCGTGCTGTTCCTGATCGTCCTGGTCGGCACCACGCTGGAGGTCCTCACCGAACGCACCCGGGAGGAATGGCGTCTGACCCGCTGGAGGTCCACCTTGCGCGACCACACCGTCGTCGTCGGCTTCGGCACGAAGGGCCGGTCGGCGATCCAGACCGTCTGTGTGACGGGGCTGAAGAAGGAGCAGGTCGTGGTGGTCGATCCCAGCAGCAAGGTGATCGACGCGGCCACCGCCGACGGCTACGCCGGGATCATAGGAGACGCGACCCGCAGCGAGGTGCTCAAGCGGGCCGAGGTGCACAAGGCGCGGCAGATCATCATCGCGACCCAGCGCGACGACACCGCCGTGCTGGTGACGCTGACGGCCAGGCAGCTCAACAAGGCCGCCAAGATCGTGGTCGCCGTGCGCGAGGAGGAGAACGCTCCGCTGCTCAAGCAGTCCGGCGCCGACGCGGTCATCACCAGCGCCAGTGCGGCCGGACGGCTGCTCGGACTGTCGGTGCTCAGCCCCGCGGCCGGCATGGTGATGGAGGACCTGATCCAGCAGGGCAGCGGGCTGGACATCGTGGAACGCCCGGTGGTCAAGGCCGAGGTGGGACGCAGGCCGCGCGAGACGGACGACCTGGTGGTGAGCGTCGTACGCGGGCACCGCGTGCTCGGCTACGACGATCCGGCGGTCGGGACGCTGGAGCTGACGGACCGGCTGATCACGATCGTGCGGGCGACGCCGGGCACCCAGGTGGCACCCGACGTCCGCCCGCTGCGCCAGGACTGATCACTTGCGGTTGTAGAGCCGCATGGTGACCGGCCCGAAGACCGCGACGAACAGGCCCGCCCAGCCGAGCGACCAGGCGATCTCGTCGGCCGGCCAGTCGCCCGCCATCAGTCCGCGCACGGCCGAGGCGAGATGGGTGACCGGGCTGTTGTTGACGAAGGCCTGGAGCCAGCCGGGCATCGTGCGCGGGTCGACGAAGACGTTGGACAGGAAGGTCAGCGGGAAGATCACCATCATGCTGACGCCCATGACCGACTTCTCGGTGCGCAGCAGCAGCCCGAACATCGTCCAGATCCACGAGAACGCGAACGAGAAGGCGACCAGCAGGGCGATCCCGGCCAGCACACCACCGAAGCCGCCGTCCGGGCGGTAGCCGAGGATGATGCCGACGGTCAGCATCACGACGGAGGCGATGGTGTAGCGCAGGGCGTCGCCGAGGAGATAGCCGACCATCGTCGACGGCCGCCAGATCGGCAGCGAGCGGAAGCGGTCGAAGACGCCCTTCTCGATGTCGGTGTTGACCGAGACACCGGTGTACATCGTGATCATCACGACCGACATCACCAGGATGCCCGGCAGCAGGAACTGGATGTACTCCTTCGGCGACCCGGCCAGGGCGCCCCCGAAGAGGTACGTGTACATCAGCACCATCATGATCGGGAACGCGGTCACGTCGAAGAGCTGCTCCGGGACGTGCTTGATCTTGAGGATCGCCCGCCAGCCGAAGGTGAGGGAGGCGGAGAGCGCGCTGGGCCGTGGCGGACGTTCCCCGGTCACCAGCAGCGCGGCGAGCGATTCGGCGCTGACGGGAGCGAGGTCCTTCGTCTCGGTCTGGGTCACGGTGCTCATGCCGCCATCTCCTCGGCGTCGGTGTCGTCGGTGGGGTGTCCGGTGAGGGCGAGGAACACCTCGTCCAGGCTGGGCTGCCCCAGCGAGAAGTTGTCCACGACGATGCCGGTGCGGGCGAGTTCGGCCAGCGCGCGGGAGGCCTGCTCGGCCGCCGTGTCACTGGCCGCCGACCCGAGCCGGGCCGTCAGCGCGACCGCGTCCGGTTCCAGCTGCACCTGGGCGTCCAGGGACCGTCGTAGGATCTCCGCCGCCTCGGGCCGCCGGCCGCCGTCGCGCAGTCGCAGATGGACGGTCCCGGCGCCCACGGACGCCTTCAGCTCGCCCTTCGTGCCCTCGGCGATCACCCGGCCGTGGTCGATGACGGCGATCCGGGAGGCCAGCTGGTCGGCCTCGTCGAGGTACTGCGTGGTCAGCAGCACGGTGGTGCCCTGGGCGACGACCGCGCGCACGATGTCCCACACCTGGTTGCGGGAGCGGGGGTCCAGGCCGGTCGTCGGCTCGTCGAGGAAGAGCAGGTCGGGGGTGTTGAGGATGGACGCGGCGATGTCGATACGGCGGCGCATGCCGCCGGAGTAGTGCTTGACCTGTTTCCCGGCGGCCTCGGAGAGACCGAAGGCCTCCAGGAGCTGTCCGGCGCGCTCGCGTGCGGCCTTCTTGTGGTGGCCGAGGAGGCGGCCCAGCAGGACGAGGTTCTCCGTACCGGTGAGGTCCTCGTCTACGGAGGCGTACTGGCCGGTGAGGCTGACGCGGGCGCGGACGTCGTCGGCCTCGCGGACGATGTCGTGGCCGAAGACGTGCGCCTCGCCGGCGTCGGGGCGGAGGAGGGTGGCGAGCATTCTCACGGTGGTGGTCTTGCCGGCGCCGTTGGGGCCGAGGAGGCCGTACACCGTGCCGGCCGGGACGGCGAGGTCCACTCCGTCCACGGCCCTGGTGCCACCGAAGGTTTTCACCAGGCCGGCCGTTTCGATGGCCAGGGGTGAGGTGGGCTGGCTCATGGGGTTCCTTCCGCGTGCTTGGGCTACGCATGGGGAGACCTTTGCCGTCGCTCGGATTCATCGGTCCCGCACGTGAAATTTTGGGGTGGAGTCGGGTTGTGAGTCGGCTGCGGGCTTGTGGGGGCTGGTCGCGCAGTTCCCCGCGCCCCTGAGTGGGTGCAGGTAGCGTCGGTGTCATGTATGCGATCACGATTCCTGAACCCGGTGGGCCTGAGGCGTTGGTGTGGGACGAGGTTCCTGATCCTGTCGCTGGTGAAGGTGAGGTGCTGGTCGAGGTAGTCGCCGGGGCCGTCAATCGGGCCGACATTCTGCAGCGGCAGGGGTTCTACAACCCGCCGCCGGGTGCTTCGCCGTACCCCGGGCTGGAGTGTTCCGGGCGGGTTGTCGCGGTGGGGACCGGGGTGTCCGGGTGGGCCGTCGGGGACGAGGTGTGTGCGTTGCTGGCCGGGGGTGGGTATGCGGAGAAGGTCGCCGTTCCCGCCGGGCAGTTGCTGCCAGTTCCCCGGGGGGTTGACGTCAAGACGGCCGCCGCGCTGCCCGAGGTGGTCTGCACGGTCTGGTCGAACGTCTTCATGGTCGCCCACCTGCGCCCCGGCGAGACGCTCCTCGTGCACGGCGGATCCAGCGGTATCGGCACGATGGCGATCCAGCTCGCGAAGGCCGTCGGCGCGAAGGTCGCGGTGACCGCGGGGACGAAGGAGAAGCTGGAGCGGTGTGCCGAGCTGGGCGCCGACATCCTCGTCAACTACCGGGAGCAGGACTTCGTCGAGGAGGTCAGGAAGGCGACGGACGGGGCCGGGGCCGACGTCATCCTCGACAACATGGGGGCGAAGTACCTCGACCGCAACGTCCAGGCCCTCGCGGTCAACGGGCGGCTCGCGATCATCGGTATGCAGGGCGGGATCAAGGCCGAGCTGAACATCGCCACGCTGCTCACCAAGCGGGCCGCGATCAGCGCGACCTCGCTGCGGGCGCGGCCGGTCGAGGAGAAGGCGGCGATCGTGGCGGCCGTACGGGAGCATGTGTGGCCGTTGCTCGACGCCGGGCACGTGCGTCCTGTCGTCGACCGGGAGCTCCCGATGAGCGAGGCGGCTGCGGCGCACCGGGTGGTGGAGGAGAGCGGGCACGTGGGGAAGGTCCTGCTGGTCACGCCGTGACGGGGCGCTCGGAGGGGGTATGCCGCCAGGGCCTGTCCGGCGGATCGGGCCGGTTGCGAGAAGCGGTGCTGACCGGTGCAGGTGAGCGGGGCGGTGGGGGTCCACCCGCGCGAGCGAAGCCGAGCGTGGGGCAATCGGTGACCGACGACAACGCGGCAGACGGGCGTGCCCAGCCCCGCGACGCCGGCATGATCCGCCGGACAGGCCCTAACCGCGCCGGACGCGCAGCGCGAGCAGGCCGAGGCCCAGGCCGAGGCCGACGAGGACCAGACCGCTGCCGAGGGGCAGGACGTGCAGCCGCGCCCGCGAGGGCGACACGGCCTGCTCCTCGGGGCGCGCGGTCTTCGACGGATCATCCGGTACGGCGGTGACGGCCGCGTCGGCGGTCCGGCCGGCGTCGGGAACCTCGCCGCTCGGCGAGGCGCTCGCCGTACCGGCGGGTTCCACGGCCCCGGACTCCTCGTCCGCATCCCCTTCCCGCCGCCCCGGCCGCTCCCGCCCCACCCCGGCCTTGCTCCCGGCACGCGAGGGAGTGACGGCGGGGGAGGGCGGGACGGAGGCCGAGGGGGAAGGGCGCCGGGGGCCGTGGGCCGAGTGGGGGCCGGGGGCGGCGAGAAGGGGCGGGACGGTGGCCGAGGGGGAGCCGTGCTGGGGCCCGTGGGGCGGGAGAGGACCTGGGGCTGAGGGCGGGAGAGCGTCAGGCGCGGAGGAAGAGGGCGCTGTCGTGGTGGGGGTGCGCGGCGACTGGGCGGGCGTGGCGTCGGTGTGCGGGACAGCCGGCCGGTGAGCCGGGGCGAAGGCCGGTGGACCGTCGGAAGGGGAACCGAGGGGCGAGGGGCGACCGAAGGTCTCGGGAAGGGCGATGTGCCGGGTGCCCGGAGCCGGTGAGTGCCCGGGCATCGCGTTCGGCACAGCAGTGGAGCGGAGGGTGGCGCGCCGGATGCCGTGGGCCGGTGCGACGGCGTAGGGGAAGGCGCCGAGGAGTTTTGGGCGCAGGGTGTCGTGGGTCGCCGGGATGTGCCGCGGCATCGCGTTCGGCGCGGCGGCGGAGCGGAGGGCATCGGAGTGAGGGGTGTGCGAGGGGGCGTGGGCCGGTGGCGGTGCCGACCTCGGGGCGGGGTGTCGCGGTCGGGCGGCGGACGCGGCGCCGGTCCGGATGTGGGCGGCCCGCACGGTCGTACCCCTGATCGGCGATCCGTGGCCGCCACCCGCTCGTACCGTCCCCGGTTCCTGGCGTTCCGTGCCGTACGCCGGTGCCGCCCCCGCCGGGAACACGCCCGCCCCCACCACGAACACCAGCACCGTCGCCCGCAGCCAGGGAGTCACGGGACAAGACTGGCATTCAGGAGTGCGCCCGGCATTTCGGGTGGCTTTCTCGGGGGGATCTCTCGGGCAAACGGTGGATCAGGGTTCGGTGGGGGCACCCCAGTGGTGAGGTGTACGCGTGCGAGAGAATGGCGGCATGGAGATGCCGAGGAACGAAGGTTCGCCGGAAAGCCCCCAGATCCTGGTCGTGGGTCAGGACGGGATGGCGCTGGGCGGCGGGGGTGACGAGGACTCCCGCGAGGTGCCGGTCACGGAGATGGTCGAGCAGCCCGCGAAGGTCATGCGGATCGGCAGCATGATCAAGCAGCTTCTCGAGGAGGTGCGCGCCGCTCCCCTCGACGAGGCCAGCCGGGCCCGGCTCAAGGAGATCCACGCCAGCTCGGTCAAGGAGCTGGAGGACGGGCTGGCTCCCGAACTGGTGGAGGAGCTGGAACGGCTCTCCCTGCCCTTCAACGAGGACGCGACCCCGAGCGACGCGGAACTGCGCATCGCGCAGGCCCAGTTGGTGGGCTGGCTGGAGGGCCTCTTCCACGGCATCCAGACCACCCTGTTCGCCCAGCAGATGGCCGCGCGGGCCCAGCTGGAGTCGATGCGCCGCGCCCTCCCGCCGGGCGTCGGCGGCCACGAGGACGGCCTCGACCCGCGCGCGGGCGGCCGCTCGGGAGGGCCGTACCTCTAGAACCGGCAGCTGGAACCACCGATGTGAACACGGCCCGGCGGCCGGATGCCGCCGGGCCGTTCCGCTGGGCGCGCCAAGGTCCCGGAAGTGCTCGTTCGGGTTCTTCTTCGGGTGCGGTTGCCAACGGAGTTACCGGGTACCGGAGCGTGTGAGCTTGGCCACGGCTTGGTCGCGCCACGGGGGCCCTATGTCCCCGGGGACCGGATCCGGTGGCCTTTCCGTGACAGGAGCCCGACGGCCGGTACACAGAATTTGCACGCCGAGACCCGATACAGGTTTGATGACCGGTCCGTCCCGGACCGGTCCCCGGGCTCATCCCGGACCGGCGGCTTGCGCGAAGCCTGTAGCGTGGCCGACGGAGACCGTAACAACACCGCGCGCACCGCGGGCAGAAACGACGGCGAGGACCGATGGCACAGCAGCAGCGCGCTCAGGGCCCGTCCGACCCCGAGGCGACTGGCGGCGGGATGTCGGATGCGCCGGAGCTGTGGGGTAACGGCGGACTGGTGGGGGACGGCCGATATCGCCTGACCCGCAGACTCGGCCGGGGCGGTATGGCGGAGGTCTTCGCGGCCGAGGACGTCCGGCTCGGCCGTACGGTCGCCGTCAAGCTGCTCCGTGCCGACCTCGCCGAGGACCCGACCTCCAAGGCCCGCTTCACGCGCGAGGCCCAGTCCGTGGCCGGCCTCAACCACCACGCGATCGTCGCCGTGTACGACTCCGGTGAGGACTTCGTCGGCGGCCAGTCCGTGCCGTACATCGTCATGGAGATCGTCGAGGGGCGGACGATCCGGGATCTGCTGATCAACGCCGAGGCGCCCGGGCCCGAGCAGGCCCTGATCATCGTCTCGGGTGTCCTGGAGGCGCTCGCCTACTCGCACCAGCACGGCATCGTGCACCGCGACATCAAGCCCGCGAACGTCATCATCACCCACAACGGCGCCGTCAAGGTCATGGACTTCGGCATCGCCCGCGCCCTGCACGGCGCGTCCACGACCATGACCCAGACCGGCATGGTGATGGGCACCCCGCAGTACCTCTCGCCCGAGCAGGCCCTCGGCAAGGCGGTCGACCACCGCTCCGACCTGTACGCGACGGGCTGTCTCCTCTACGAACTCCTCGCGCTCAGGCCCCCGTTCGTCGGCGAGACCCCGCTCTCGGTGGTCTACCAGCACGTCCAGGACATCCCCACACCCCCGTCGAGCATCTCCGACGCCTCGCCGCCGGAGCTCGACGGCCTCGTCATGCGCTCCCTCGCCAAGGAGCCCGACGACCGCTTCCAGACGGCCGAGGAGATGCGCGGGCTCGTCCAGTACGGCCTGCAGATGCTGTACGACCAGGGCGGGCACACCGGCACCTGGAACACCGGCCCTGTGCATCTGCACGACGGGCGGCAGACCCCGTCCGGCGGCTTCGCGAGCACCAGCGTGCTGCCGCACCCGGACGCCTCCGGCACCACCCAGATCCCGCAGCCGATCCTGCCCACCGGGTACGGCGGCGGGGACGACGGCGGCTTCGAGGGGCACGGCAACCGGGGCAGCGGCCGCGGCAAGCTGTGGATCCTCGCCGTGCTCGCGGTGATCGCCGTCGCGGCGGGCGTGGCGCTCGCGCTCAACGGCGGCACCGGCGACGGCGGCGGCACCGGCAGCTCGGTCTCGCCGACCACCTCGCAGACCACCGACGACCAGTCGGCCAGCGAGAGTCCGACCGACGAGGCGACCGAGGAGACCACCGACACCTCCACGGACGACGGCACGGGTTCGGGCAACTCCGACTACACGCCGTCCTATACGCCGTCGTACACGGCCTCGGCGACCCAGTCGGAGACGGCCACGAGCCGGCCGACGGAGACGGCGACCCAGCCCTCGGAGACCGCCGAGCCAACGGACACGGCCGAGCCGACGGACACGTCGACCGACACGTCGGACGGCGGCACGATCTCGGGCATCACGGGCGGTGACGACGGCGAGGGCTGACCCCCCTGGCTCCCGGACCCGGCGTCACCCCGCGAACGCGTCGCACACCGCCTCGTACTCCCGGGTCCACCACACCACCAGCGCCGAGGCCGCCGGGAACTGGGGGTCCGCGCGGGTGTCGCCGCGTTCGTAGTGCCAGCGCAGCATCCAGAAGTCGTTGAGGCGTTCCCACCACACCCGGTGGACGGCGGCCGCGAGTTCGGAGGGCGTGGCGCCCGCGGTACGCCGGTACGCGCGCGCGTACGCCCGCGCCTTCGGCAGGTCGAGCGTCCCCGCGGGCCGTACGAAGAAGATCGCGGCGGCGCGTACGGCCTCCTCCGCGCGGGGCTGCACGCCGAGCCGGTCCCAGTCGACGATCGCGGCCGGGGCGTCGCCCCGGTAGAGCAGGTTGAACGGGTGGAAGTCGCCGTGCACCCAGCCCACCGGACCGGCCTGCGGAGGCCGCCTGCCGACCTGCTGCTCCAGCAGCGCGCGCCGCTCCAGGAGCCGGTGGCGGGCCAGCTCGTCGAAGGAGTCGGCGGGCCGGTGCCGGCGCACGCGCGCGAGGAGGTCGTCGATGAGGGCGAAGGTGTCGACGGGGTCGGCGCCGCGGGCCGGCTCGGGACGGGCACGCGCGTGTGCGGTCTCCGCAGGCCGCTCCGGTGGGCCGGCGTCCGGTGGGCCGGCCGCCATCACCCGCTCCAGGCTTGCGTGCACCAGTCCCAGCAGCGCTCCGAGCCGTTCGCACTGGGCGGTGGTCAGCTGGGCGCCGTGGCGGTGGCGGCCGTCGATCCAGGGGTGCAGGGCGTAGGCGTGGCCGCCGATCACCGCGACCGTACGGCCGTCGCGCGCGGGCAGCGGGGGCGCGACCGGGACGCCGAGGTCGGCGAGGTGCCGGGTGGCCCGGTGCTGGCGGGCGATCGCCTCGGGATCGGCCGTCTCCGGGTCGAAGTGGTGCTTGAGGAAGTAGTGGCCGCGGGTCGTGCGCAGCCGGTAGCCGCGGTTGAGGAGCCCTTGGTCGACGGGGTCGCAGGCGACGGCGGAACCGGCCGAGTACCGGCTCAGTAAGGCGCCCAGCGGGGGCGCGTGAGGCATCAGGGGTGGTACGGGAGAGCGCGGCACGCGCCCGATGCTAGGGCACAAGCCGGGCCTGTGAGCTGGGCGTTGTCACACACAGTCACGCGTAGTCGCCTGTGGTCGCTTTCGGTCAGGTGCGGTGACCGAAGTGGCGTTCCAGGCCTCCGTCCGCCGAGTGCACGGTCCCGAACTGCGGATCGACGGCCAGATAGACGGGCTCGTACGGCTCCCCGTCGACCCGTTCCGGCGCCGGGCCGAACCGCTCGATCTCGGCGGCCGTCGGCTCGTACGCCGTGCACTCGCCGACGACCTGTACGGACCACAGCGCCTCCCCCGGGCGCAGCGAGCCGAGGTTGTCGGAGCCGTAGGCCACCACGCCCCCGGCGCACGCCCGGTGCCAGCCGACGCTGCGCGGCATCCGGATCAGGATCCGGCGGTCCGTCACGATGTGGCGGGCGAAGGCGAGGAAGGGCAGGGCGCGCATGCTGGTCGCGACCCGGCCGTAGTCGGTGCGGGCGAGCAGGTCGACGGCGAGGCGTTCGTCGGAGGGTGCGTCGGAGGGCATGGACCGACTGTGCGGGAGGGCGGCCGCCCGCGACAGGGACGTAGGTCCTCAAAAGTTCCGCAAAAGGTCGCGCGACGCGCTCAGTGCTTCTCCGCCTGGAGCCGCGCCACGTAGGCGGCCGCCTGGGAGCGCCGCTGCATACCGAGTTTGGAAAGCAAACCCGATACATAGTTCTTGATCGTCTTCTCGGCGAGGTGGAGCCGCTCGCCGATCTGGCGGTTGGTGAGGCCCTCGCCGATCAGGTCGAGGATCCGGCGCTCCTGCTCGGTGAGGTGGGCGAGCGGGTCCTCGGGTCCGCGGCCGCCGTCGCGCAGCCGCTCCAGCACGCGCGCGGTGGCGACCGGGTCCAGCAGGGACCGGCCCGCGGCGACCTCCCGGACGGCGTCCAGCAGTTCGGCGCCGCGGATCGCCTTGAGGACGTATCCGGAGGCCCCGGCCATGATCGCGTCGAAGAGCGCCTCGTCGTCCGCGAACGAGGTCAGCATCAGGCACCTCACCGAGTCGTCCGCGGAGCGGATCTCACGGCAGACCTCGACCCCGCTGCCGTCCGGCAGCCGTACGTCGAGCACCGCCACGTCGGGGCGGGTGGCCGGAATCCGCGCCAGCGCCTCGGCGGCCGTACCGGCCTCGCCGACCACCTCGATGTCGTCCTCCGCCGAGAGCAGTTCATGGACGCCCCGCCGGACGACCTCATGGTCGTCGAGGAGAAATGCCCTGACTTTTCCGTCTTCGCACACAGCAGAAGTCAAACACACAGACCCTTCCGGTGGCCTGGTCGGACGGGATAACGTGCCGTTGCTCCGGCCTCCTGCAAGGCTGTGACCAGCACCCTTTTCGACGCCTTTCCGATTTACTTGGAAATCCAAGCAAAATCGCAGGTCAGAGGGGGTTTCACAGAAATGTGGAGCACTGGGTAACGTGGCAGTTGCAGGGCGCTCGCCGGGGCACCTGTCCGCCTGTCATGACCGGATCGCACCCACCCCGTGCGATCGGTCGGCCGCAGGCGAGCCGCACTGGCACCCGGCGAACCCGGGTAGCCGGACCGACGGAGGAGCACACGTGACCGTGGAGAGCACTGCCGCTCGCACACCGCGACGCAGCGCCAGTACCAAGAGCACGGCCGGCAAGCGCACGACCGCGAAGAAGCAGCCGGGCACCGAGCCCGAGCTCGTGCAACTGCTGACACCCGAAGGCAAGCGCGTCAAGAACGCCGCCTACGACAAGTACGTCGCCGGCATCACCCCCGAAGAGCTCCGCGGTCTCTACCGCGACATGGTGCTCACCCGTCGCTTCGACGCCGAGGCCACCGCCCTGCAGCGCCAGGGCGAGCTGGGCCTGTGGGCCTCGCTGCTCGGCCAGGAGGCCGCCCAGATCGGCTCCGGCCGCGCCACCCGCGAGGACGACTACGTCTTCCCCACCTACCGTGAGCACGGCGTCGCCTGGTGCCGCGGGGTCGACCCGACCAACCTCCTCGGCATGTTCCGGGGCGTCAACAACGGCGGCTGGGACCCCAACAGCAACAACTTCCACCTCTACACGATCGTCATCGGCTCCCAGACGCTGCACGCCACCGGGTACGCGATGGGCATCACCAAGGACGGCGCCGACAGCGCGGTCATCGCCTACTTCGGCGACGGCGCGTCCAGCCAGGGCGACGTTGCCGAGTCGTTCACCTTCTCCGCGGTCTACAACGCCCCCGTCGTGTTCTTCTGCCAGAACAACCAGTGGGCGATCTCCGAGCCGACCGAGAAGCAGACCCGCGTCCCGCTCTACCAGCGCGCGCAGGGCTACGGCTTCCCGGGCGTCCGCGTCGACGGCAACGACGTGCTGGCCTGCCTCGCGGTGACGAAGTGGGCGCTGGAGCGGGCCCGCGGCGGCGAGGGACCGACGCTCGTCGAGGCGTACACCTACCGGATGGGTGCGCACACCACCTCCGACGACCCGAGCAAGTACCGGGCCGACGAGGAGCGCGAGGCATGGGAGGCGAAGGACCCGATCCTGCGCCTTCGCCGTTTCCTGGAGGCCTCAAACCACGCGGACGAGGGATTCTTCGCGGAACTGGAGGCCGAGTCCGAGACGTTGGGCAGGCGAGTACGCGAAGTCGTCCGTGCCATGCCGGACCCGGACCGCTTCGCCATCTTCGAGAACGTCTACGCGGACGGGCACGCGCTCGTCGACGAGGAGCGAGCCCAGTTCGCCGCCTACCAGGCGTCGTTCGCGGATGAGGGGGGTCACTGACATGGCGGAGACCGCGGCCATCAAGAACCTGGCCATCGCCAAGGCGCTCAACGAATCGCTGCGCCGCGCCCTGGACTCCGACCCCAAGGTCCTGATCATGGGCGAGGACGTCGGCAAGCTCGGCGGTGTCTTCCGGGTGACCGACGGCCTCCAGAAGGACTTCGGCGAGAGCCGGGTCGTCGACACCCCGCTGGCCGAGTCCGGCATCGTCGGCGCCGCGATCGGCCTCGCGCTGCGCGGCTACCGCCCGGTCGTGGAGATCCAGTTCGACGGCTTCGTCTTCCCGGCCTACGACCAGATCGTCACCCAGCTCGCGAAGATGCACGCGCGCTCGCTGGGCAAGGTCAAGCTCCCGGTCGTCGTCCGCATCCCCTACGGCGGCGGCATCGGCGCCGTCGAGCATCACTCCGAGTCCCCGGAGTCGCTCTTCGCGCACGTCTCGGGCCTCAAGGTCGTCTCGCCGTCCACCCCCTCCGACGCCTACTGGATGATGCAGCAGGCCATCCAGAGCGACGACCCGGTGATCTTCTTCGAGCCCAAGCGCCGTTACTGGGACAAGGGCGAGGTCAACACTGAGGCCATCCCCGGCCCGCTGCACAAGGCCCGCGTGGTCCGCGAGGGCACCGACCTGACCCTCGTCGCCTACGGCCCGATGGTGAAGCTCTGCCGGGAGGTCGCCGACGCGGCCGCCGAGGAGGGCAGGTCGCTGGAGGTCCTGGACCTGCGCTCGATCTCGCCGCTGGACTTCGACTCCATCCAGACCTCGGTGGAGAAGACCCGCAGGCTGGTCGTGGTCCATGAGGCGCCGGTGTTCTTCGGCTCGGGCGCGGAGATCGCGGCCCGTATCACCGAGCGCTGCTTCTACCACCTGGAGGCCCCGGTACTCAGGGTCGGCGGCTATCACGCCCCCTACCCGCCGGCCCGCCTGGAGGAGGAGTACCTGCCGGGCCTGGACCGGGTGCTCGACGCCGTCGACCGTGCCCTGGCGTACTGAGGAGAGGGTCGTGACGACGATGACGGAAGCGTCCGTACGCGAGTTCAAGATGCCGGACGTCGGCGAGGGACTCACCGAGGCCGAGATCCTCAAGTGGTACGTCCAGCCCGGGGACTCGGTGACGGACGGCCAGGTGGTGTGCGAGGTCGAGACGGCCAAGGCCGCCGTCGAACTGCCCATCCCCTACGACGGTGTGGTCCGCGCCCTGCACTTCCCCGAGGGCACGACGGTCGACGTGGGGACGTCGATCATCGCGGTGGACGTGGCGGGCGGGGCGGCTCCTGAACCGGCGCCCGAGTCGGCCTCCGCGCCTGAGTCGGCCACCGTGGCCGCGCCGGCACCCGAGGCCGCACCGGAGAAGAAGCCCGAGGGCCGCCAGCCGGTCCTCGTCGGCTACGGCGTCGCCGCCTCCTCGACCAAGCGCCGCCCCCGCAAGGGCCCCGAGGTCCCGGTCCAGCAGGCCTCGGCGCTGGTGCAGACCGAGCTGAACGGCCATGGGCCCGCCGTGCCCCAGCCCGTGCCCCCGGCTGCCGCGAAGTCCCGGCCGCTCGCCAAGCCCCCGGTGCGCAAGCTCGCCAAGGATCTGGGCGTCGACCTCACGGTGGTCACCCCGTCCGGCCCGGACGGGACCATCACGCGTGAGGACGTCCACGCGGCGGTCACCCCGGACGCAGCTCCGACCACGGCTCCGAGCACAGTCCCCGCACCGGCCTCCGCTCCGGTCCGCACCGCGGCACCCGCGCCCGTGGCGTCGTACGACTCCACCCGCGAGACCCGGATCCCGGTGAAGGGTGTCCGCAAGGCCACCGCCCAGGCGATGGTCGGCTCGGCGTTCACGGCGCCGCATGTCACGGAGTTCGTCACGGTCGACGTGACCCGCACGCTCAAGCTGGTCGAGGAGCTCAAGCAGGACAAGGAGTTCGCGGGCCTGCGGGTGAACCCCCTGCTGCTGATCGCCAAGGCGCTGCTGGTCGCGGTCCGGCGCAACCCCGACATCAACGCCTCCTGGGACGAGGCGAACCAGGAGATCGTGCTCAAGCACTACGTCAACCTGGGCATCGCCGCGGCCACCCCGCGCGGTCTGATCGTCCCGAACATCAAGGACGCCCACGCCAAGACCCTTCCGCAACTGTCGGAGGCGCTGGGCGAGTTGGTGGCGACGGCGAAGGAGGGCCGGACCGGTCCGGCCGCGATGCAGGGCGGCACCCTCACCATCACCAACGTCGGCGTCTTCGGCGTCGACACCGGCACCCCGATCCTCCCGCCCGGCGAGTCCGCGATCCTCGCGGTCGGGTCGATCAAGCTCCAGCCCTGGGTCCACAAGGGCAAGGTGAAGCCCCGTCAGGTCACCACGCTGGCGCTCAGCTTCGACCACCGGCTGGTCGACGGCGAGCTGGGCTCCAAGGTCCTCGCGGACGTGGCGGCGATCCTGGAGCAGCCGAAGAAGCTCATCACCTGGGCGTGACGGATCCGGGGCCGCGCATTCCGCTCCGGGATGCGCGGCCCCGCCGTTCATCAGGCGTAGCAGCCGTTCACGGTCGCCGCCAGGCCGTCCATCGCGTCCTTGATGGAGTTGGCGTTCGCCGTGGAGCCGTTCTCCACGAAGGAGAACACCTTGAACCGGCCGTCCTTGCCGACGGTCAGACCGCTGAGCGCGATCGCCCCGGTGAGCGTGCCGGTCTTGGCGTGGATCTTGCCGACGGCGCAGCTGGAGTACACGTCGTCGAAGCGGCCCCACTCCGGGCCCAGGGTGCTGCCGGCCTCGCCGGAGACGGGCAGACCGTCGAGGATGGAGCCGAGGGTGTCGACGTACCGGGGTTCCGTCAGCAGTTCGAGGATCTCGGCGAGCGCGGCGGCCGGGATGCGGTTGGCGCGGGAGAGCCCGCTGCCGTCGTAGATCTCGTAGTTGTCCAGCGAGACGCCGTACGTCTGGCTCAGCACCTCGCGCACGACCGCCGTGCCGCCGTCGAAGGTGGCCGGGCGGCCGGCGGCCAGCGCCGTCATGCGCAGCAGGGTCTCGGCGTAGTTGTTGTCGCTGACCTTGATCATGTGGTGGACCAGGTCCGACAGCGGCGCCGACTCGTGGTCGGCGACGACGACGTCGTCGGGGTTCGCGGTGATGCGGGTGACGGAGCCGTCGACGGTCATGCCGGCCGCGGCGAGCTGCTTCGCGAAGACCTGCCCGGCGTCCAGCGAGGTGTCCTGGACCGCGTGCTGGTCCACGACGAGGGCGCGCACCGGGGCGATCTCGTTCGGGTAGTAGCCGGTGTTCCAGCCGTTCGCCAGGGTCGGCTCCGGGAAGAGGCTGTCGTCCACGGCGATCTTCACGGAGGTCAGGCCCGCGATCTTGAGCGACTCGGCCGCGGTCTGCGCCATCGCGGTGAGGTCCGCGGTGGTCAGCGAGCGGTCGCCGCCGCCGACGAGGGTGAGCGTGTCGTTGTTGACGAGGACGGCCTTGGTGGTGAACCGGTGGTCGGGGCCGAGCACGGTCAGCGCGGCGGTCGCGGTGCCGAGCTTGGTGTTGGACGCCGGCATCAGCGCGGTCGCGCCGTTGTGGTCCCAGACGGCGGTGTCGGACCAGGCGTCGAGCACCACGCCGCTGACGTTGCCGCCGAGGCGGGCGTCCAGGACGCGTGTGTTCAGGTTCGCGACCATCTGCTGGTCCTCGACGCTGAGGTCGGCGGCGAAGGCGGCGGGGATCATCAGGGCGGCCGAGGCGACGGGGACGGCCAGCGCCAGCACGATGGCCCGTCCGCGCCGGCGGGACCGCCTGGCGGCGGTGCCGGAGGTGGGGGCCGACGCGTCCGTGTGTGTCTCAACTGTCATGGAAATGATGTGCCGTTCTGGTGCGGGGGGGTGGTCGGGTGTTCGGTGACCGTACCTGCTGTAACGGGCCGCGCCCGGGCAATGGTTCAACAGGACGACGAGAGCCCGCCGCGCTCGGCGCGCGGCGGGCTCTCGGTGCGGTCGGGGTCAGCCGATCTTGGCGTAGCCGTAGTTGATGAGCTTCTTGACGTCGTTGGTGCGGTTGGCGGCCGACGAGGAGGTCAGGACCGCGCCCATGACGGACTCGCCGTTCTTCGTGGCCGCGAAGACCAGGCAGTACTTCGCCTGGGTGCCGGAGCCGGTCTTGACGCCGAGGGTGCCGTTCCAGCCGAGCAGGGTGTTCGTGTTGCTCCAGGTGGCCATCGTGCGGGTGGAGCCGGTCTTCGTGATCGTCTTGGCCGTGTACGACTTGGTCTTCACGACCGACTTGAACGTGGAGTTCTTCATCACGTTGCGGGCGAGGACCGTCAGGTCCTTGGCCGACGAGTAGTTGTTGCCGTTGCTGTTGCCGTCGAACGAGTCGAAGTGCGTGTTCGTCAGGCCGAGGCTCCTGGCCTGGGCGTTCATCTTCGAGATGAAGTTCTTCGTGCGGGCCGAGACCGTCGAGCCGGACCCGTACTTGTCGGCCAGCGCCATCGCGGCGTCGCAGCCGGACGGCAGCATCATCCCGTAGAGGAGCTGACGGACGGTGACCTTGTCACCGACGATCAGCCGGGCGGACGACGCGCCCTTGGCGACGATGTAGTCGCTGTACGCCTTCTTGATCGTGACCTTGGAGTCGAGGTTCAGGTTCGACTGCGACAGGACGACCTTGAAGGCCATGATCTTCGTGGTGGAGGCGGTCAGGCGGTGGGTGTTCGCGGACTTGCTGAACAGGGTCGTACCGGTCGCGCTGTTCATGACGAACCCGCTCTTGGCGGTGATGGTCGGAGCCGTCGCGGCCTGTGCCGGTGCCGCGGTGAGAGCTCCGGTGGCGAGCACTGCGCCGGTCGTCATGGCGACGGCGGCGGCCCTGCGGACACGGAAGCTCTTGGTGACGGTTATCAACTGAAATACCCCGAAAGTGTCGAATGGCCCTGAAATGCGGCCGAGTTGGCGGGGGGAAAGAAGGCCGCATACGTGAGACACGTAAATAGCACGGAAGGTTGCACGCGATGTGAGTCGGGGGTCGTGAAGCGAGGGGAGGGACGGGAGAGGCGTCCGCATCCTGGACCGCCCTCCTTATGCGTACGTGTTGTATCTATGCTGTCGGCATGCCTCTGGCCGTGAAACAGCCCCCCGCCGCCGACCGCGTCTACACCCACGTCAAGCAAGGTGTCCTCGACCGCCGCTACGAAGGCGGCACCCTCCTGACCGAGGGCGAGCTCGCCGAGGCCGTCGGGGTCTCCCGGACCCCCGTGCGGGAGGCGCTGCTGCGCCTTGAGGTCGAGGGGCTCATCAGGCTCTACCCGAAGAAGGGCGCCCTCGTGCTGCCCGTCTCCGCACAGGAGATCGCGGACGTGGTGGAGACCCGGCAGCTCGTCGAGGAGCACGCCGCGCGCAAGGCCGTACCGGCCTCCCCGCAGCTGCTGGCCCGTCTGGAGGAGCTGCTCGCGCGGCAGAAGGAGCAGGCCGCCGCCGGGGACCTGGCGGGCGCCGCCGTCACCGACCGCTGCTTCCACGCCGAGATCGTGCGCAGCGGCGGCAACGAGATCCTCGGGCGCCTCTACGACCAGCTGCGCGACCGGCAGCTCAGGATGGGCGTCGCCGTGATGCACGCCCACCCGGACCGGATCACCAAGACCCTCGTCGAGCACGAGCAGATCCTGCACGCGCTGCGGGCCGGGGACGCGGAGGCGGTCGTGGGCCTCATCCACGGGCACGTCGAGTGGTTCTCCCACCTCGCGCGGGGAGAGGTCCGATGAGCCGCTCCACGGTGCTGCCCGGCGACCCTCCGGGCGGCCGGCGCGCGATGGCCGTCTGGGGCATCGGCGTCTCCGTCTACTTCGTCGCGGTCATCTTCCGTACGTCCCTCGGGGTCGCCGGCCTCGACGCGGCCGACCGCTTCCATGTGAACGCCTCGGCGCTGTCGACCTTCTCGATCCTCCAGCTCCTCGTCTACGCGGGCATGCAGATACCCGTCGGCCTGCTGGTCGACCGGCTCGGCACCAAGAAGGTGCTGGCCCTCGGGGCGGTGCTCTTCACGGCGGGGCAGCTCGGCTTCGCGTTCTCGCCGTCGTACGGCATGGCGCTGGCCTCCCGGGCGCTGCTCGGGTGCGGTGACGCGATGACCTTCATCAGCGTGCTGCGGCTCGGCTCGCGCTGGTTCCCGGCGCGGCGCGGGCCGCTGGTCGGACAGCTCGCGGGGCTCGTCGGGATGACGGGCAACCTGATCTCCACGCTGGTGCTCGCGCGGCTGCTGCACGGCATCGGCTGGACCCCGGCGTTCGCGGGCAGCGCGCTCGCGGGGGTCGTCGTCCTCGTCCTGGTGCTGCTCTTCCTCAAGGACCACCCCGAGGGGTACGAGCCGGAGCCGTTCCCGCACCACGGGGCGGCCTATGTACGGCGGCAGATCGCCGCGTCCTGGCGGGAACCCGGGACCCGGCTCGGCCTTTGGGTGCACTTCACGACGCAGTTCCCGGCGATGGTGTTCCTGCTGCTGTGGGGGCTGCCGTTCCTCGTCGAGGCGCAGGGGCTCTCCCGGGCCACCGCGGGCGAGCTGCTGACCCTCGTCGTGCTCTGCAACATGGCCGTCGGACTCGTCTACGGTCAGGTCGTGGCCCGGCACCACGGGGCGCGGCTGCCGCTGGCGCTCGGGACGGTGGGCGCGACGGCGCTGGTGTGGGCGGTGACGTTGGGGTGGCCCGGGGACCACGCGCCCATGTGGCTGCTGGTCGTCCTGTGCGCGGTGCTCGGCGCGTGCGGCCCGGCGTCGATGCTCGGCTTCGACTTCGCCCGCCCGGCGAACCCGCCGGAGCGCCAGGGCACCGCCTCCGGCATCACCAACATGGGCGGCTTCGTCGCGTCGATGACGACGCTGTTCGCGGTGGGCGTGCTGCTGGACGCCACAGGGGGCGACTACACCGTGGCGTTCTCGTCGGTGTTCGTGTTGCAGGTGCTGGGGGTCAGCCAGATCCTGCGGCTGCGGAAGCGGGCGATCCGCAGGGAGCGGGAGCGCTTGGTCGCTAGCCGGGTGGAGACGGTGCACGTCCCTGCGTAACCCCCGGGGCTACGCAGGACTCCTCCCGATCCCTACGGCGTCACCTCTTACTGCGTCACCGTGAAGTTGTTCAGTATCGCCGCCGTCAGGGTCGGGTCTCCCTCCGCCTTCACCCGGTCCGAGACCGCGTCCAGGGTGACTCGGCCGCAGGCCAGGCGGACGTAGGTCTCCCAGTCGAGGGTGAAGGTGGCGGCGGGGCCGAGCGCGGGGGCTGTCTCCAGGGTGCCGCGGCCCTGGATGTCGACGCGGATGGTGCGCAGGAACTCCACGGGGCCGTGGACGTCGAAGACGATCGCCGAACTGCGCGGTGCGTCCGCCTTGGTGGCGACGATGTCGGGCAGCGCGTCCAGCAGGACGTCCCGGGCGACGTGCGCGCCGGGGGAGTCGAGGTTGCCCGGCCGGCCGAGCGCCGTGCGCAGGTCCTGCTCGTGGACCCAGACGTCGAAGGCGTGCGTGCGCATGGACTCCGCGAGCGTCAGTTCGCTTCCCAGCGGTCCGCGCACCTTCGTGCCCGGGTCCCGGGACTCGTTCCGCAGCTGGCGGTTGCGGCGGATGATGACGTACTCCAGCTCGGAGGTCATCTCCGGCGCCGTGTGGTGGCGGCGGACGTCGACCTGCATCTCCATGTACCGCTGGATGTCGTTGGTGACGTGGTAGAGGTCGCGGGGGAGGGTGTGGATGGGCCGCGGGTCGCCCAGCATCTCGCAGTCCAGGCCGATGACATGGGAGACGACGTCCCGCACCGACCAGCCGGGGCACGGGGTCCGGCGGTTCCACTCCCCCTCGACCAGTGGCTGCACCAGCTCGGATATCGCTTCGATGGAGTGGGTCCAGGCGTCGGCGTAGGGCTGGAGGGTGGGATGCAGACTCACGGAACGGGACCCCTCGGCGGTCGGTACACGGGCAGATGGTGGCGGCGTTGCCAGCGGGAGGTGGCTGCACTGAGCGGGTGTCTTGGAACGCTAAGTTACGCTGCTGCGAGGCACCCCGGCAGTGCTTTCGTGTGACGATCGTAGGCCCGTGTGAACGACTCGAATGCCAGGACGGTGGTAGTGTGCGCGCCTCTCTGATCCAGATCGCCGTCGAAGAGGGCGAATCGGTCGCGGTGCGGCGGCTGCGGACGGCCGCTCTGGTACGGGCGCAGGCGGGCGCCGACCTCGTCGTCCTGCCCGAGCTGTGGACCACCGGGGCCTTCGCCTTCGAGGAGTTCGCCGCCGAGGCCGAGCCGCTTGAGGGACCGACGTACGAGCTCATGGCGAAGACCGCGAGCGAGGCGGGCGTGTGGCTGCACGCCGGCTCGATTCCCGAGCGGGCACCCGACGGGGCTCTCTACAACACCTCCCTCTTCTTCTCACCCTCCGGTGAGCTGGCCGCCACCTATCGCAAGATCCACCGCTTCGGCTTCGACAAGGGCGAGGCCGTACTGATGGGCCGCGGCGAGGAGTTGGTGACCGTCCGCCTCCCCGAGACCGTCCTCGGCCTTGCCACCTGCTACGACCTCCGTTTCCCCGAACTCTTCCGCGGGCTCGTCGACGCCGGGGCGCAGACGCTGGTCCTCCCGGCGGGCTGGCCGGAGCGGCGCCGGGCGCACTGGACGCTGCTGGCTCAGGCGCGGGCGGTCGAGAACCAGGCGTTCGTGCTCGCCTGTGGAACGGCCGGGACGCATGCGGGAGTTCCGCAGGCGGGTCACTCGATCGTGGTGGATCCGTGGGGCGAGGTGCTGGCGGAGGCCGGACCCGGCGAGGAGGTCCTCACGGTCGAGTTCGACCCCGCGAAGGCGGCGGAGACCCGGGAGCAGTTCCCCGCGCTCAAGGACCGGGTGCTGGGGCTGGAGACGCCCCGGCGCTGAACGCCGGCCGCGCGCGGGAGGGTCAGTCGTCCTCCCGCTCCTTCTCGGCGAGGTGGATCACGCACACCGCCACCGCGATCAGCAGCGCCGGGTCCGCGTCCTCGCGGACCACGTCGACGCCGTAGGTCTCGCGGACGTGCAGCCATCTGCGGGAGATCACCGCGAGGAGTTCGCCGTCGTACTCGACCGCGAACTCCCGGTCCAGGATCTTGCCGCTGACGTCGAGTTCGGTGCCGTCGACCAGGGCGACCCGGTAGTGGTTGCGGAGCAGGGACAGCCGTTTGCGCCGGATG
This sequence comes from Streptomyces sp. NPDC047072, assembly GCF_040643855.1. Taxonomy (NCBI): domain Bacteria; kingdom Bacillati; phylum Actinomycetota; class Actinomycetes; order Kitasatosporales; family Streptomycetaceae; genus Streptomyces; species Streptomyces sp. NPDC047072. Next base: position 52,727 of record NZ_JBEYVC010000036.1, read on the forward strand.
GTCGCGAGGGGCTCGCCCTCCCGTTCGATCACCATGGTGTCGCGCAGCGCGAACATCTTCTGGTGGATGTCGATCAGCACCCGCCCCCGGGTGTCCTTCAGCTCGAAGGTGTCCCGGATCCGCATGGCCTTGCCGTCGACGAGGAACACCTTGGTGCCCCGGTCGTCCTCGATCCAGTAGTCGTCACCGAAGCCGAGGAGCCGGTCGCGTACGAGGAATCTCATGCCCTTACGGCTTCCCCGGCCACCGCGCGGTCATCGCGGGCAGCGGGGTGATCGTCGCGGCCACCGGGGTGACGCGAGCCGTTCGGCAGCCCTCGCGGCTCCCCGGCCGCCGGTCCGAAGCGCCTGCGGTACGCCGACGGGCTCAGCCCCGTTTCGCGCCGCACGCGCGCGCGGAGGTTCGCCGCGGTGCCGAGACCGCTCCTGGCGGCGACCACGTCGAGCCGCTCCTCCCCGCGCTCGATGAGCCGGCAGGCCAGCGCCACCCGCTCGCCGGTGAGCCAGGCGAGCGGGGTGGTGCCGAGCTGGGTGCGGAAGCGCCGGTGCAGGGTCGCGGGGGAGACGGCGGCACGGGCCGCGAGGCCGGCCACCGTCAGCGGCTCCCCCAGCCGTTCCTGCGCCCACGCGAGCAGCGGACCGAGCGACTCGTCCGGTACGGCGGGCAGGGGCCGTTCCACGAACTGGCGCTGTCCGCCGTCGCGGTGGGCGGCGAAGACCAGGCGCCGGGAGACGGCGTTCGCGACCTCGGCGCCGTGGTCGCGGCGGATGACGTACAGCCCCAGGTCGAGCGCGGCGGCGCTGCCCGCGGCGGTGAGGATCCGCCCCTCGTCCACGAAGAGCACGTCGGGTTCGAGCCGCACGCGCGGGTGCAGATCGCGGAAGGCGTCGGCCCACATCCAGTGCGTGGTGGCCCGCAGCCCGTCCAGCAGTCCGGCCTCGGCGAGGGCGAAGCTGCCGGTGCACAGGCTCATCACGCGCGCCCCACGCGCGTGCGTGCGGCGGATCGCGTCGAGGACGGCGGCCCCACGCGGGACGACGTTGTCGGGGCGGCCCGGCACGACGAGGGTGTCGGCCTCGTCCACGGCCTCCAGCCCGGGCACTCCGGTGAGGACGAAGAAGCCGTGGTTCATCCGCGTCTCGGGCACGGGCGTGCACAGCGTCACCTCGTACAGCGGCCCCGGCAGGCCCAGTTCGGGCCGCGGCAGCCCGAACAGTTCGGTGGCGACCCCGACCTCGAAGGGGTTCGTGCCCTCGTCGACGATCACCGCGACCCGGTGCGGACGGTGAGAGGATCCTTGCGGCATATGCGATTCCTAGCACTCGCGGTCCGCCCGGGCCACCCCGCAGGATCACCCCATGAACCCCGTGACCACCGAACCCGTCTCCCTGCCCGCCGCCCTGGCCTCCTTCACCCGCCAGTGGAGTCCGCGCATCGTCACCGCCGTCAACGACTACGACGTCCGTGTCGCGCACGTCGAGGGCGAGCACCTGTGGCACGTCCACGACGACACCGACGAGTTCTTCCTCGTCCTCGCGGGCGAGCTGCACATCTCGCTGCGCGAGCCGGCCGGCGAACGCACCGTCGTCCTGCCCCCGCTGTCCGTCTTCACCGTCCCGCGCGGCACCGAGCACAGGCCGTACGCCCCCGTCCCGACCGACATCCTCCTGCTCGAACCGTCCGGCACCTCGACGGTCGGCGACCGCCACGAGGCCGTACCGGACCACGTGGACGTGACGACGGGTCACGCGCTGGCGTGACTGTCAGTGGCGGGTGGCACGCTTGACCCATGAGCGAATCCGACTCCCGCCGATCCTCACCGGGACGGACAAGGGCCTTTAGGGGCGCGGGGCTGTATTGAATGTGCGGCTACCGCCGCGTGGGCGCGACCAGCCCCCACACACCCGCAGCCGAAACACAACCGGCTACCGCCGACGCGGCACCAACTTGAACACAGCCACCCCGGCCGCCACCAACGTCGTAGCCGCCACGATCATCGCCATGCTGTTGACCCACATCCCGGTCGCGGCCAGCGTCGCGCCTCCGGCGCCGGCGGACCCGACACCGATCACTCTTCCGTACATGTTCTGTCTCCTATGAGGGTTACGTAGCCACCCACTTCTCCTCGCTGCGGCGGACCAGCCCCCACAGCGAGGTGAAGTAGACGGCGTGCTGAAAAAGGTCGTAGAGCATCTCCGGCACCATGAGCGCGGCCACGAGCACCGCCCGCGGCCCCGCCCTGCGCACGGAGACCGTCTTCTCGACCACGAAGACGAGGCCGATCGCCGTCCAGAACGGCGAGAAGCCCGGCCAGCCGTACAGCGCGGTGTAACTGACCATGTAGGTCAGATAGATCAGGAAGGACAGCGCCCCGAAGCCCATCAGGAACTGCTGCGCGAAGTAGCGCGCGGTGACCCGCGTCCAGCCGTAGTCGCGCAGGTTCTCCAGCGCCCCGCGCTGCCACCGCAGCCGCTGGTGCCAGAGCTTGCCGAGGGTCGGCATGACCTCGGTGGTGACGGCGCACCCCGCAGGCGACATCGCCCGGTACCCCAGCGTCTTGACCGCCTTGGTCATCTCGTCGTCCTCGGTGAGCGAGGCGAGGCTGTAGTAGCCGCTGCCGCCGCCGATGACCCCGGCGCGGCGGGCGGCGCGCACCTCGCGCAGCACCCGGGCCCGGAACATCGTGCCGGTGCCGGTGAGGACCTGCGCTTTGCCGCCGGTGCGCTCCAGCTCCCAGGCGTAGCGGTGGAACTCCATGCGCTGGAGCAGTCCGAGGAGCCCGCCGCCGTCCTCGCCGTAGAAGACCCCGCCGACGGCGCCGACCTTGCGGTTGAACGTGGCGATCGCGGTCTCGGCGAACCAGGGGCTGAGGACGGTGTCGGCGTCCTGCACCAGCAGCAGGTCGCGGTCCTCCAGCTGGGGCAGGATCCAGGCGATGGCCTGGTTGAGGGCCCCGGCCTTCTTGTGCGTGTTGCCCTGGGTGGGAAAGACGTGCGCGCCGTGCGCGAATGCGATCTCGGCGGTGGCGTCGGTGCAGTTGTCGGTGACGACGACGATGACGTCGGGCCGCCGGGTCTGCCGCCACAGCCCCGCGACGGCGGCCGCGATGCGGTCCGCCTCGTTGTGCGCGGGGATCAGCACCACCAGGCGCGACGGGACGTCGAAGCCGTCGGGCGCGGCATGGGCGCGGCGCGCGGCATGCCGGTGCGGGCGCCGCGCGGGTGGAGCGGTGTGGAGCACGGGGAGCCCCCGGGATGTGCTGACGGGCCGAAACGCCCGGCACTGCAAACCCCCCGGGCTCTCAATACACCCGAGTTTTCACGATCTCCACACAATCCGACAAGTCACCCGGGATCACAGGTTGCTCACGGTTGCCTGTGCTTGTCCTTAGATGCCGTATCCGTCGGAGTATCCGTCGCGACGTCCGTGCCGCTCTTCCTCGACTACTGTCGTCGTGGGCGGCACCATCACGCGCCGACGGCGGGCGATGCTGCTGAACGTGGTCACGCCGATCAGCCCGACGATCATCAGGATCACGCCGACCAGGTCGAGGTTGACCCCGTTCATGTGCCAGTCGGTCGCGAACGTGAGGATGGCTCCCACGGCGATGAGGATGATGCATCCGCCGAGGCCCATGAGTGTCGCCTCCTGTCCGGCCCGGTCCTTCCGGTCCGACAACGCGGGTACCCCCACTCGCCGCGAAGAATCGCGAACTACCCCTCCAGGAAGGCCACCAGCGCGTTCGCCAGCAGATGCGGGTCGTCCACGCCGCACAACTCCCGCACGCTGTGCATCGACAGGATCGCCACACCGATGTCGACGGTCCTGATGCCGTGCCGGGCCGCGGTGATCGGCCCGATGGTCGTGCCGCAGGGCATGGAGTTGTTGGAGACGAACGACTGGAACGGCACGTCCGCCTTCTCGCAGGCGGCGGCCCACACGGACCGGCCCGAACCGTCCGTGGCGTAGCGGTTGTTGACGTTGACCTTGAGGATCGGCCCGCCGTTGACGCGCGGGTGGTGCGTCGGGTCGTGCCGCTCCGCGTAGTTGGGGTGCACCGCGTGCCCGGTGTCGGAGGAGAGGCAGACCGTGCCCGCGAAGGCCCGCGCCCGGTCCTCGTAGGAGCCGCCGCGCGCGAACACCGAGCGCTCCAGGACCCCGCCGAGCAGCGGCCCGTCGGCCCCGGTGTCGCTCTGCGAGCCGTTCTCCTCGTGGTCGAAGGCGGCGAGCACCGGGATGTACGGCAGCTCGCGGCCCGCGACCGCCACCAGCGCCGCCGTCGCCGCGTGCACGGACAGCAGGTTGTCCATGCGCGGCCCGGCCACCAGTTCGTTGTCCCGGCCCAGGTAGGCGGGCGCCTCCACGGGGTGCGTCATCAGGTCCCAGCCGGTGACCTCGCCCGCGCCGAGCCCGAACTCGTCCTCCAGGAAGGCGATCAGGTCGCCGCCGCGCACGTCGTCGCCGAGTCCCCAGACCGGCTGGAGGTGGCGCTGCTTGTCGAGCTTGAGCCCCTCCCCGGAGACCGTGCGGTCCAGGTGGATGGCGAGCTGGGGCACTCTGAGCAGCGGCCGGTCCACGTTGACCAGACGCGTGGAGCCGTCCCTGAGGGTCAGCCGGCCGGCGAGCCCGAGGTCGCGGTCGAGCCAGGAGTTCATCAGGGGACCGCCGTAGATCTCCACCGCGACCTGCCGCCAGCCGTGCGCTCCCATGTCGGGCTGCGGCTTGACCCGCAGGTTCGGGGAGTCGGTGTGCGCCCCGACGATCCGGTACGGCGTGTGGGGCGCCGCGCCCTCGGGGACGTACCAGGCGATGATCGCGCCGCCGCGCAGCACGTACTTGCCGCCGCTCGACCCCTCCCACGCGTCCGTCTCCGCGACCTGGCGGAAGCCGGCCTTCTCCAGCCGCTCGGCGGCGTTGGCGACGGCGTGGTAGGGCGTGGGGCTCGCCGCCAGGAAGGACATGAGGTCGTCGGTGTGGCCGCGGTCGAAGCGGTGGGGTGCGCTCATGGGGTTCACCTTAACGACGTACGAGGGCCCGCTCCCGGCGATGGGAGCGGGCCCTCATGAGGACTGAGTGCAGCTGTACGGGTGTGTCCTAGAACGCGGCCTCGTCCAGCTCCATGAGGTCGAGGTCGACGCCCTCGGCGACCTTGCGGGCCAGGGTCACACCGGGCAGGACGTCGGCGGCGAAGAACTTCGCGGCCGCGATCTTGCCGGTGTAGAACGCCTTGTCCTTCGCGGAGGCGGTCGGGAGCTTCTCGGCCGCGATCGCCGCGCCCTTGAGGAGCAGGTAACCGACGACCACGTCACCGGAGGCCATCAGCAGGCGGGTGGTGTTGAGGCCCACCTTGTAGATGTTCTTGACGTCCTGCTCGGTGGCCGCGAGGTCGGTCAGCATCAGACCGACGATCGCCTCCAGCTCGACGGCCGCCTTCGCGAGGTGCTCGCGGGCGCCCGCCAGCTCCTCGCCGCCCTCGCCGAGCGCCAGGAACTTCTTGATGTCCTCGGCGAGGGAGTTGAGGGCCGCGCCCTGGTTGCGGACGATCTTCCGGAAGAAGAAGTCCTGGCCCTGGATCGCGGTCGTGCCCTCGTACAGGGTGTCGATCTTGGCGTCCCGGATGTACTGCTCGATCGGGTACTCCTGGAGGAACCCGGAGCCGCCGAAGGTCTGGAGCGACTGCGCGAGCTGCTCGTAGCCCTTCTCGGAGCCGTAGCCCTTGACGATCGGCAGCAGCAGGTCGTTCAGCGCGTGCTCGGCCTTCGCGTCCTCGCCGCTCGTCTCCTTGACCTGGATCGCGTCCTGGATCGAGGCGGTGTACAGGACGAGGGCGCGCATGCCCTCGGCGTACGCCTTCTGCGTGATCAGCGAGCGGCGCACGTCGGGGTGGTGCGTGATGGTGACCTTGGGCGCGGTCTTGTCGCCGAAGGCGGCCAGGTCGGAGCCCTGGACGCGCTCCTTGGCGTACTCCAGCGCGTTCAGGTAGCCCGTCGACAGCGTGGAGATCGCCTTCGTGCCGACCATCATCCGCGCGAACTCGATGATCCGGAACATCTGGCGGATGCCGTCGTGCTTGTCGCCGATCAGCCAGCCCTTGGCGGGGTGGCGGTCGCCGAAGGTCATCTCGCAGGTGTTGGAGGCCTTCAGGCCCATCTTGTGCTCGACGTTGGTGGCGTAGACGCCGTTGCGCTCGCCCAGCTCGCCGGTCTCGAAGTCGAAGAGGTACTTCGGGACGAGGAAGAGGGACAGCCCCTTGGTGCCCGGGCCGTGGCCCTCCGGGCGGGCGAGGACGTAGTGGAGGATGTTCTCCTCCATGTCGTGCTCACCCGAGGTGATGAAGCGCTTCACGCCCTCGATGTGCCAGGAGCCGTCCTCCTGCTGGACCGCCTTGGTCCGGCCTGCGCCGACGTCGGAGCCCGCGTCGGGCTCGGTGAGGACCATCGTGGAGCCCCACCGCTTCTCCACGGCGACCTTGGCGATGTGCTTCTGGACGTCGTTGCCCTCCTCGAAGAGGATGCCGGCGAACGCGGGGCCCGAGGAGTACATCCAGACGGCCGGGTTGGCGCCCAGGATCAGCTCGGCGAAGGCCCAGATCAGGGAGCGGGGCGAGGTGGTGCCGCCGATCTCCTCGGGCAGGCCGAGCCGCCAGTACTCGGAGTCCATGAAGGCTTTGTACGACTTCTTGAACGAGGGCGTGACCGGCGCGGTGTTCGTCTCCGGGTCGAAGACCGGCGGGTTGCGGTCGGCGTCCGTGAAGGACTCCGCCAGCTCGTTCTCCGAGAGGCGGGTCAGCTCCTCCAGGATGCTCTTCGCCGTCTCGACGTCCATGTCCCCGAACGGGCCCGTGCCGTACAGCTTGTCGCGTCCGAGTACTTCGAAGAGGTTGAACTCGATGTCGCGGAGGTTCGACTTGTAGTGCCCCATGGCTCCGGCTCCGTTGAGAGGTCGGCGAGGCACTTCGATCCTCGCGCTAGTTCACGTACCAACAAGTAGCTACGATGATGCTACCCGTCGGTAATAAGTCGCAACCCCGATCCGGCCATCTGTGAGGAGTCACACCGCGACGGTCAGGGTGGCGGTGTACCCCTCCTCGACGCTCCCCTTCACCACCGCGAGCTGCTGGTCGTGGCCGTCGCTGAAGACCATGTCGCTCTCCAGGGACAGGGGGCGCAGATTGGCCACGCTGCTCTCGTAGCCCTTCGTCGCGTACACCGTGTCGCAGACGTCCTTGGGGAAGGCCAGCTGCGAGGTGTTCGTGATCGCGGTGGCCGCCGTGGCGTCGCCGAGAGTGCCGTAGACCTCGAAGTGGATGTGCGGCCAGCGGCCGGTGTAGCAGCCGGGGAAGATGCTGGTGAAGGTCACCTGCCCCTTTTCGTCGGTCTCCTGGACCCCGCGCAGGTAGTTCTCGTCGGTGACACCGTCCGTATAGAGGGAGTAGGCGCCCTGCCGGTCGCAGTGCCACACGTAGACGGCCGCGCCCTTCCTCGGGGTCCCGCAGCCGGAGTCCGCGTCGACGACCGTGAGCGTGACGGTCAGCGGGACACCCTCGGCGGTGCCGCCCGCGGAGTCGCCGAAGCTGCCCCGGATGTCGGCGCGGACGACCCCGCTCTCCTTGAGGACGTTCACACCGTTCGAGCCGTCGCCGGGGTAGGGACCGGCGGTCTCCTCGGGGATCGTGGCGCACTCGGCGGACGACGCGGTGTCGGACTTCTCGGCGGTGCAGCCCACCAGGGGGACCAGGCTCGCGCCCGCCAGCAGGCGGATCATCCGTCGGCGGGCGAGCACGGGAAGGTCGTACGAGAGCCCTCTGTCGTGCTCGTGGGCCTCTTCGTCGTGGTGTCGGTGCATGAGAAGACGCTATGAGCGACGGCCGCGGGAAACCCAGGGTCGGCCGCTGTCGGGTCGCTGTCGGTTTCCGGGGTACGGGGAGACGTCCGCGGCTCCTGTTCCGCTCGGTACGCTTACGCCCATGTACGGCTACGAGCAGAACGTCGGCGCTCAGCAACAGCAGTACGGTGTCCCGCCGCAGCAGCCCATGGGCGGCGGCGCGGGCGGGTACGGCCAGCAGCCGCCGCTGTACCCCGAGCCGTCCCCGCCGTCGCTCGCGGACGCGGTGCGCGCGTTCACCACGGGGCAGATGTCGGCCGAGGACTTCCAGCAGGTCTTCGCCACGTCCAAGGTGTACTGCCCGCGCGGCGACAACCCCGGGTTCCTCGCCCTGCACAACACCCAGCAGCCGGTGATCCCCATGTTCACCTCGCTCAAGGAGCTGCGGCGGTACGCGGGCAAGGAGTCCAAGTACTTCGTGATCACCGGCGCGGAGGTGATCGATCTGCTGCCGACGGGGTACGGGTTCGTCCTCGACATGGAGGGCGAGCACCGGATGGTCTTCGACGCGAAGGCGGTCGAGCAGATGGTCGAGTTCGCGATGCGGCGGATGTACGGCTAGTCAGCGCAGACGCAGGGCCAGCCCGTCCAGGATGATCTCCAGCGCCCCTGCGAACTTCGCTTCCCTCAGGGCCGCCGGGTCCTTTGTGGCCTCCTCCGTCCGTGCGTAGCCCTTCGCCAGGTGGGTGTGGGCAGCTGCCGCCTGTTGCGCCGCCGGCATCAGCCGGGTGAGGAAGTCCGCCTCCGTCTCGCCCGAGCGGGAGACCGTCAGGAGCCAGGCGGCCTCCGTGGTGCTCATGCCGATCACGTACGACAACACCGCGTCGATCGCCGCCGAGGGGTCCGGGAAGCCGGCCGCCGTGAAGAGCGCGGCGAGGCGCTCGGAGTACGCCATCAGGTTGGGGCCGAGATAGGCGAGGCCCGCCTGGCCGAGGACCGAGCTCAGCCAGGGGTGCCGTAGCGCCGTCGTACGGAAGGAGCGGGCCGCCTCCGCGACGGCCGCCCGCCAGTCCTGGCCGTCCGCCGCCGGTACGTGGATCTCCGCGGCGACCTCGTCCACCGCCAGCTCCATCAGCTCGTCCTTCGTGGCCACGTGCCGGTAGAGCGAGGCCGCGCCCGCGTTGAGGCGGGTGGCGAGCTTGCGCATGCTCAGCGCCTCCACGCCCTCCGCGTCCAGCATCACGATCGCCTCCCGCACGATCGCGGCGCGGCTCAGCGCGGGCTGGCCGGGCCGGGGCTCCGGGCGGGCCCAGACGGAGGGGATCGGGTTCGGCTGTGCGGCCTTGGCTGCCATGGGGCTCCCTCGCTGCGTACGTCGTTCGCATTCAGCGTACAGCGATGAGGTGTTGCGAACGCTGTTCCACTGTGCGTACAGTGTTCGCATCGAAGGAACGGTGTTCGCGAAGGGGAGTCCGATGGAAACCGTGAGTGCGGTGGCAGCCGTGGCCCGTGATCCGCGTCGTTGGTGGATCCTGATCGTGCTCTGCCTGAGCAGCCTCGTGCTGGTGGTCGACGGCATGGCGCTGACCGTCGCCGTGCCGGTGATGACCGAGGAGATCGGGGCGAGCGCCCAGGACACCCAGTGGATCCTGGACTCGTACATCCTGGTCTTCGCCGGTCTCCTGCTCACCTCCGGCAGCCTCGGCGACCGGTTCGGCCGCCGCCGGGTGATGCTGATCGGGCTGCTGCTCTTCGGCGTGGCCTCGCTGGGCGCGACCTGGTGCACGAGTCCCGGCGAGGTGATCGCCGTACGCGTCGCGATGGGGGTGGGCGGGGCGCTGATCATGCCGTCCACGCTGTCGATCCTCATCACCGTCTTCGACGAGGACGAGCGCGGCAGGGCGATGGCCGCCTGGAGCTCGGTGTCGATGCTCGGCCTGGTCGGCAGCCCGGTGCTGGGCGGTGTCCTGATCGACCACTTCTCCTGGCAGTCGATCTTCTATCTCAACGTGCCGGTCGTGGCCCTCGCGCTCGTCGCCGGCGTGACCCTGATGCCCGAGTCGAAGGCGCCCTGGCAGAAGCCGGACCCGCTGGGCGCGGTGCTGTCGGCGGCCGGGATGACGGCCCTGGTCTGGTGGATCATCGAGCTTCCGCAGCACGGGGTGTGGACGGCCGCCCTGCCCGTGGCCGTCGTCGCGCTCGTCGGCTTCGTGGTCTGGGAGAACCGGGTGGCGTCCCCGATGGTCCCGCTGGTCCTTTTCAAGCACCGTAACTTCAGCGGCGGTTCGCTCTCCCTGGCCCTCGTCCAGATCGGCAACGGCGGTCTGCTGCTGGTGCTGACCCAGTACCTCCAGTTCGTGCTCGGGTACTCGGCGGTCGAGGCGGGCCTCGCCTTCCTGCCGCTGGCGGTCACGGCCCTGCTCGGCAACGGAGTGGGCGTCAAGCTCGCCGCGAGCTACGGCAACCGGTGGGTGATCCTCGCGGGGATGCTGGTGATGGTGGCCTGCTTCGCCCTGCTGACCACGGTCTCGGCGGACTCCGGCTTGACCGTCCCGGCGGTCGCCCTCGGGCTGCTCGGCCTCGGCGCCGGTCTCGCGATGCCGGCCGCGGTCGCCGCGCTCATGGGGACGATCCCGGAGGACAAGGCGGGCGTCGGCTCGGCCCTCAACGACACCGTCCAGCAGGCCGGCACCGCGCTCGGCATCGCGATCCTGGGCTCGCTCCTGTCGAGCGGCTACGCCGACCGGATGCCGGCGGGGACGCCGGATGCGGCCCGGCACTCGATCGCCGGGGCGGTGCCCCTCGGGGACGACCGTCTGGTCGCGGCGGCCCGCGAGGCCGTCACCGGCGCGATGTCCACGACGTTCACGGTCAGCGCGATCGGTGTCCTGGCGGCGGCGGTGCTGGCGACGCTGGTGATGCGGGAGGACGGGCCTGTTGCAGTGGGGGCGGAGGAGCGGGAACCGGAACCGGTCGGCTGACCTCTTGACCCCTTGTGGGGACATCGGGGAGCCCGGGGGAATGTCCTCCGGGCCTTTCCCGTTATGGGTGGCAGAAAGTTCAATGCTCAACTAAACTGGCCGCACAAGGAGGTACCGACATGCCTGCAGTGACCGTCGAGAACCCGCTGACCCTGCCTCGTGTAGCCGCTTCGGCCGACGCGGTGGCCCGTCCCGTACTCGGTGTGACGACGGCACCGAGCGGTTTCGAGGGCGAGGGCTTCCCGGTGCGCCGCGCGTTCGCCGGGATCCACTACCGCCACCTCGACCCGTTCATCATGATGGACCAGATGGGCGAGGTGGAGTACGCGCCGGGCGAGCCGAAGGGAACCCCCTGGCACCCGCACCGCGGCTTCGAGACCGTCACTTACATCATCGACGGGATCTTCGACCACCAGGACAGCCAGGGCGGTGGCGGGACCATCACCAACGGCGACACCCAGTGGATGACCGCGGGCTCGGGGCTGCTGCACATCGAGGCGCCGCCGGAGGCGCTGGTCATGTCCGGCGGTCTCTTCCACGGCCTCCAGCTGTGGGTGAACCTCCCGGCCAAGGACAAGATGATGGCCCCGCGCTACCAGGACATCCGCGGCGGTTCGGTCCAGCTGCTGTCGACCCCGGACGGCGGCGCGCTGCTCCGGGTCATCGCCGGTGAGCTGGACGGTCACGCGGGTCCGGGCATCACGCACACGCCGATCACGATGATCCACGCGACGCTGGCGCCGGGCGCGGAGCTGACACTGCCGTGGCGCGAGGACTTCAACGCGCTGGCGTATGTGCTGGCGGGCAAGGGGTCCGTCGGTGCGGAGCGGCGTCCGATCCACCTGGGTCAGACGGCGGTCTTCGGTGCGGGCGGGTCACTGACCGTCCGTGCGGACGAGAAGCAGGACTCGCACACGCCGGACCTCGAGGTCGTGCTGTTGGGTGGCCGGCCCATCCGTGAGCCGATGGCCCACTACGGCCCGTTCGTCATGAACACCCGCGAGGAACTCCAGCAGGCGTTCGAGGACTTCCAGAAGGGGCGGCTGGGGACGATCCCGGCGGTCCACGGGATGTCGGAGGGCGGCCCGCAGGACTGACCGAGAACCACGCGTGACCAAGCCCCGTCCGGACAACTACCGGGCGGGGCTTGCTCGTTGCCGTGGTCAGTTACGGCGGGAGCGCGCCCCGGCGGGCTTGTCGGCCCGGATGATCGCGGAGTGCATGCCGTCGGCGACCGCGTGGGTCGGTGCGATCTCGATGTGGGTGAATCCGACGGCCTCCAGACCCGCTCGGTACTCCGCGAAGGACAGGGCGCCGGCGATGCAGCCGACGTAGTCGCCGCGCTCCGCCCGCTGACCGGAGGTGAGGGTGTCCTCCGCGACGATGTCGGAGACGCCGATCCGGCCGCCGGGCTTCAGGACGCGGAAGGTCTCGGCGAACACCGCGGGCTTGTCCGTGGACAGGTTGATCACGCAGTTGGAGATCACCACGTCGATGGTGTCGGCGGGGAGGGGGATCGCCTCGATCGTGCCCTTGAGGAACTCGACGTTGGCTGCGCCCGCCTTTTCCGCGTTGGTGAGGGCGAGTTGGAGCATCTCGTCGGTCATGTCGAGGCCGTACGCCTTGCCCGTGGGGCCGACGCGGCGGGCGGAGAGCAGGACGTCGATGCCCCCGCCGGAACCGAGGTCGAGGACGCGTTCGCCTTCGCGGAGTTCGGCGACGGCGGTGGGGTTGCCGCAGCCGAGGGAGGCGGCGACGGCTTCGGCCGGCAGGGCGTCGCGCTCGTCGGCCGCGTACAGGGTGGAGCCGAAGTTCCCGTCCACCTCGACGGGCTGCGGACCACAACAGGCGGTGCTGCCTTCGGTGACCGTCACTGCTGCCGCGGCATAGCGCTCGCGGATGGTTTCGCGCAGGTCGGTTGACTGATCGGGCATGACTCACTCCTGGGTGACAGGGCATGGCGGTGCCCCGGAACGGCTTGTATTGACGTTCATTGATGCAACCTTGCGCCTTGGATTGAAGGACGTCAACATAGAGGCATGTCGAAACAAGAGCTGAAGATCCTCGACCAGGGCACGTCCGCTCCGCTGGGGAAGGACCAGGCGGCAGACCTGGCGAAGATCTTCAAGGCGCTGGGGGACCCGGTCCGCCTGCGGCTGATGTCGATGATCGCCTCGCGTGGGCAGGGCGGGGAGGTGTGCGTCTGTGAGCTGACCCCGGCCTTCGACCTGTCACAGCCGACGATTTCGCATCACCTCAAACTGCTGCGGCAGGCAGGGCTCATCGACTGCGAGCGGCGCGGGACCTGGGTCTACTACTGGGTGCTGCCCGGCGCCCTGGAGCGGCTGGCCTCGTTCCTGACCGCGACCGAACCTGCCGTGGTGCCTGCGTGAACGCCCCTCTGGCGCGGCGCGCGCCGGCCGAGGGGGCGGGGGGCGGCCGCGCTCGTGGCCGTGGTGGTCGGCTCCGGGATCGCTCCGGCTTCCGTTGTCCCGTTCATCGCTGCCCAACTGGTCGGAGCCGTCGTCGGTCTGGCCCTGGTCACGATGGTGTTCGGGCGTTCAACCTCCCACGCTGCACAGCCGGTTGCCCCTGAAGGCGAACCGGGCTTGGCCGCCCGCTGACTCCCCGAAAGACACCTGCCGTGAACACTCCTGCCGCACGTCCCTCCGTGCTGTTCGTCTGCGTCCACAACGCCGGGCGCTCCCAGATGGCAGCCGCCTTCCTCTCCCACCTCGCGGGTGACCGCGTTGAGGTCCGCTCCGCCGGTTCCACCCCCGCCGACACCGTCAACCCCGCTGTCGTCGAGGCGATGCGCGAAGTCGGTATCGACATCTCCGCCCGGACTCCGAAAATCCTGACGACGGAAGCCGTGCAGGCGTCCGACGTGGTGATCACCATGGGATGCGGCGACGCGTGCCCGGTCTTCCCCGGCAAGCGGTACCTCGACTGGAAGCTCGACGACCCGGCAGGGCTCGGAGCGGAGGCCGTCCGTCCGATCCGGGATGAGATCGAGGCACGTATCCGTGTACTCATCTCGGAGGTAGCGCCCCTCTGACGGCTGGGGCCGCCGCCCGCCTTGAGCCTCAGGCGGCGGTTTTCGGTGCGGAGGAGAGGCAGGACTCGCACACCCGTGAGGAACTCCAGCAGGCGTTCGATGACTTCCAAAAGGGACGGCTGGGGATGGTGCCCGCTGTGCACGGAATGGCTGAGGGCGGCCTGTAACTAGCGGTACGGTACGACAAGGCCCGAAGCCGCAATTTCGGGTTGCGACTTCGGGCCTGTCTTGTCGTTGGCTACGGCAGCACGTAGAACGGCGCGCCGTTCGGAGCGCGGCCCACCTGCCGTACGCATTCCTGCTCGGACAGCAACTCCAGGCTGTCGTGGACGCGGTCGGGCGACAACCCGGTGCAGACGGAGATCTCGTCCACGCTGTAGCCCGCGCCGCCGTGCAGGAGCGCCGGGGCCAGGTGGGCGGCCACCGCGTGGACGTCCTCGGTGACGACCAGGTTCCGGGACTTCCAGTTGGCCAGGAGCTGCTGGGGTGTCAGCTCCGGTGCCTGGACGGGGCGGGAGCGGTCGTCGGAGCGACGGACTGTCTTGGCGAGGTCACGGAGCATCTCGACGATCGTGTTCTGCTTGTCGTCGATCTGCCGCAGTACCGCGTCCGTCCGGCTGTCGCGTTCTTCGAGCCGGACCAGGGCGTCGGCGAGTTGTTGCGGTACGGCGTAGGCGGTGGGGGCGGCCGGGGCGGCGGGCTGTACGGGAGCCGGGGTCAGGGAGTAGGAGCCGTCGCGCTGGATGGTGGCGATGACTTCGGAGACCCAGCTCTTGAAGGGCTGGGACTCTGGCTTCGTGCAGCCGTTGACCAAGCGGATCAGGCCTTGGAGATCGACGACGTTCATGTCTCGTCGCCACTCCCGACCTGCGGGAACGCTGAGACCGTAACCTCCAGTTACGCTCTCAAGAATCTCTCGGTGCTCTGCGGGGACATGGTCCGCCAGAGTCTTCCGGGGGTTGCTGTACCCCAACTCCTTGAGTACGTCCGCCGCCGGGAACCAGTGCGTCCCGTCCGGCATCGTCAGCCTCCGTACCCGCGCCCCCGTGGCCGCGTACACGAAGTCGTTGATGTCGATCGCGTCTTTGCGCGTGTTGTTCTGCTCGTTCATTCGAGCATCACCTCCGTGTCGGAACCTAGAGACAACGGAGGTGCAACTCGCTTACAGATAAGGGATGTTCACCCGAAGCGGTGATCAGCGCTTCACGTCGGTGACGAATGCGGACCAGGCCGTCGGGCCGAAGAGGAGTGCCGGGCCGGTGGGGTTCTTGCTGTCGCGGACGGGGGTGAGGCCCGGGTGACCGTCGGACACCTCCACGCAGTCGCCGTTGTCGCTGCCGCTGTAGCTGGACTTGCGCCAGGCGGTGAGGGCCGACGCGTCAGGGATGTGGTGGGCGCTCATGGTCCTCGTAGTCCTCAGCCGCCGATGCGATCAGGTCCAGGGACGCCTCCGGCGGCAGTGCGACGGCCCTGGCCATATCGTATGCATCGCGATAACGGCGGACCAGCGACTGTTCGTCGGTCAGCGAACCGGTGTGCAGGGCCTCTACATAAGCCATGTCAGGAGCATCGGCGAAGCGCATCAGCTTCAGCGTGGTGCTCATGCCCGGGTGGGCTCCCGCGCTGAAGGGGAACACCTGGACCATGACCCGGCCCGAACGCCCCAACTCCGCGATGTGCCGAGCCTGTTGACCACCTTCTCATCAAGCTTGGCCGACGTGCTGTTGGGCTTGGCCACCTTGAGCACGGCCCGCGCATACGCCGCCGTCTGCAACAGACCCGGCACGAAGGCGACCGCGTACTCCTCGATGAACACCGCCAGTTGCTCCGCCTCCGCCGCCTCCTGGAAGTGCTCGGCGAAACGGGCCTTGGTGAGGGTCTTGCGCCAGCGGGTGAAGAAGCCGTCCGTGCCCAGGACTTGGTCGAGTCGTTGCGCGTCCGCGTGGGACGGGGTGCGGCGGCCCGCCTCGTAGTGGGCGACGAGGGACGGCGAGCACACGATCCGCTCGGCCAACTCGGCCTGGGTCAGCCCCGCGGTCTCTCTCCTGCGGCGCAACTCGTCGCCGTACCGCTGCTCGTTGCTGATTGGTTCCCGGCGCCCTGCTTGACCCGTCATCCGCGCAACGCCCCTTCCTGACGGCCGCGTTGTAGAGCCGATCACTCTGTCCACGGTAGCCGCGCACCGTCACGCTGTGGATACGAACGGTGAGATCAGTGAGGTGGGAGGACGGCGAACGAGATGGACACCCGTGGCTGCGGCCTCCGCGAGGCGGGGCGAGTGGGACGTGCCCCCGGAACTCCTTCGCGACTCGGACCCCGGCGAGGCGCTGAGCCGGTCACCTACGCGATGGAGTGCGCGGTGCCGCAAGGGTGGGTGCTGGCACACGGTGGGCGGAATCCCTCGCACCACAGCTACCGTGCGGCCCTGGCGTGCCTGGTGGAGGCCGTGAGCGGCACTTGTTGACACCTCGTCACCTGACCGGCCGACCGTGCAGGGCGATCCCGTGGGCGAGTGACCTGCTGGATGCGTGCGACTGCTCTCCGACCCCGTCCGCCGCCCGGCTGACTGGTACCGGGGGTGATTGGTGGCTTTGTCCCAGGCCCAAGGGCATTCGGCCACGTTCGTTCCGGGCGGGGGCGGGACGAATGCACCAATCCCTCGATGCTTGCACCGTTCGAGGGCATGCTACTCGGCGGCGCCCGAAGGCTCGGCGCCCGAGGACTCGTAGAGTTCGAACCAGATGCTCTTGCCCTCGCCCTGGGGGTCCACGCCCCACAGGTCCGCGAGCATTTCGATCAGGAGGAGGCCGCGGCCGGAGGAGGCCAGTTCGCCGGGGCGGCGTTTGTGGGGGAGGTCGTCGCTGGTGTCGGTGACCTGGACGCGCATCCGCCGCTCGCCCGCAGGGCCGCGCACCTCCGCGTGCAGCAGGGCGTCCGCGTCGGTGTGGACCAGGACGTTGGTCAGCATCTCCGAGAGCAGCAGGACCGCCGAGTCGACCTGGTCGGCCGAGGCCCAGTCGTGCAGCAGCTCGCGCAGCTGCTGGCGGGCCACCGCGACCCGCTCGGGCTGCGCCTGCGCCACCGACAGCAGCGTGCGACGGATCGCCGGCGCCTCCGCGACCGGGCCCTCGACATCCGGCCCCGCCCCCTGCCGGCGCAGCAGCAGGACCGCGATGTCGTCCTCGCGGCGGTCGGCCAGCGGACCCGTCGTGTGGTGCGAGGAGGGCCCGTGCACCGCCTGGACCAGCGCGTCGGCGAGCCCCTCCAGATCGCCGGTGTGGGTCTCCAGGATGGTGCGGACGCGCTTCCAGCCGGTCTCGAAGTCATGGCCGCCGGTCTCGATGAGCCCGTCGGTGCACAGCATCAGCGTCTCGCCGGGATCCAGGACGACCCGCGTCGTCGGATAGTCGGCGTCCGGGTCGATGCCCAGCGGCAGCCCGCCGTCGGTGCGCTTGGCCAGGACCGTGCCGTCGGCCATCCGGATCGCCGGGTCGGGATGCCCGGCCCGCGCCACCTCCAGCACACCGGTCGCCGGGTCGGCCTCGACATACAGACAGGTCGCGAAGCGGAGGTCGGTGGCCTCGGGATCGTCGTACGTCATCCCGTGCAGAAAGCGGGAGGCGCGGGAGAGGACCGCGTCCGGCCGGTGACCCTCGGAGGCGTAGGCCCGCAGCGCGATGCGGAGCTGGCCCATCAGCCCGGCCGCCCGTACGTCATGGCCCTGGACGTCGCCGATGACCAGGGCGAATCGGCTGCCCGGCAGCGGGATCATGTCGTACCAGTCGCCGCCGACCTGGAGACCGCCGCCGGTCGGGACGTACCGCGCGGCGACCGTCATGCCCGGTATCTCGGGGCCGAGCATCGGCAGCATCGAGCGCTGCAGGCCGTCGGTCAGCGCCCGCTCGCTCTCGGCGACCTCGGCACGGGAGAGGGCCTGGGCGAGCATCCGGGCCACGGTCGTCAGGATCGACCGCTCGTCGGGGGTGAAGGCGACCGGATAGGCGAAGGACGCCATCCAGGCGCCCCTCGTGCGGCCGGCCACGGTCAGCGGCAGGAAGGCCCAGGACTGCCGACCGAGGTTCTCCACCAGCGGCCACACCGCGGGGTAGCGCGTCTTGTAGGCGGCGGGGGAGGAGAGATAGACGGCGCGGCCGGACCGGATCACCTCGGTCGCCGGGTAGTCGGTGTCCAGCGGCATCGGCGCGAAGGGATCCCCGTCGCCGGGCTGGTAGCCGTGCAGGCCGACGATGGTGAGCCGGTCGCCCTCGCTGCCGAAGACCGCGAGGCCGTCCGGTGTGAACCCCGGCATCGCGAGCCCCGCCGCGACCCGCAGGACCTCCTCGGTCGACCGGGCCTCGGCCAGCGCACGGCCAGCGTCCAGCAGGAAGGCCTCACGGGAGCGCCGCCAGTCGCCGGTGACCGCGGTGCGCCCGGCGGGGGTGCCGGGCACCGGCTCGGTGACCTCCTGAAGGGTGCCCGTCAGCTGGAACGACTTCTTCGCCGGGTCGTACGACGGCTTGGAGCGGCTGCGGACGGTACGGATCACCCGGCCCCGCTCGTCCATGATCCTGATCCGCACCTCGGCGAGGGTGCCCTCGGCGACGGCGAGCTGGACCACCCCGGTGATCTCGTTCCAGTCGACGGGGTGCAGTCGGGAGCGTGCCTGGGCCTCCGTGAGGGAGGTCGGCTCCGCGGGCAGGCCGAGGAGCCGGGCTGCCTCGGCGTCCACCGTGACTAGTCCGTCGGCCGTGTCCCACTGCCAGACGCCGGTGGCGAGGGCGGTGAGGACCTCCTCCACGGCGGGCAGGGGCTCACCAGTGCGCATTGCCCCACTCTATGAACAGGTGATCCGGGCGTGCCACCGATCCGCCGGTTAATGGTGGGGAGGCGATCTTGGGCGCCCCGGTAGGCTTGGGGGAGTTTCACGTGAAACGAATGAAACGAATCCCCCGATCCGCGAAGGCTGGATGAACGACGATGCATCGGTACAGGTCCCACACCTGCGGCGAGCTCCGCTCCTCTGACGTCGGCACCGACGTCCGGCTGAGTGGCTGGCTGCACAATCGGCGCGACCTGGGCGGCATCCTCTTCATCGATCTGCGCGACCACTACGGCATCACGCAGCTCGTCGCCCGTCCGGGCACGCCCGCGTACGAGGCGCTGGACAAGGTCTCCAAGGAGTCCACGGTCCGCGTCGACGGCAAGGTCGTTTCCCGTGGAACCGAGAACGTGAACCCCGAGCTGCCCACCGGCGAGGTCGAGGTCGAGGTCGGCGAGGTCGAGCTGCTCGGCGCGGCCGCCCCGCTCCCCTTCACGATCAACGCCGAGGACGGGGTCAACGAGGAGCGGCGCCTGGAGTACCGCTTCCTGGACCTGCGCCGCGAGCGCATGCACAAGAACATCATGCTGCGTACGGCGGTGATCAGCGCCATCCGTCACAAGATGACGGCTCTCGGGTTCAACGAGATGGCGACGCCGATCCTCTCCGCCACCTCCCCCGAGGGCGCGCGCGACTTCGTGGTCCCCTCCCGCCTGAACCCGGGCAAGTTCTACGCCCTCCCCCAGGCCCCGCAGCAGTTCAAGCAGCTGCTGATGATCTCCGGCTTCGACCGCTACTTCCAGATCGCGCCCTGCTTCCGTGACGAGGACGCGCGCGCGGACCGCTCGCCGGGCGAGTTCTACCAGCTCGACGTCGAGATGAGCTTCGTCGAGCAGGAGGACGTCTTCCAGCCGATCGAGAAGCTCATGACCGAGCTGTTCGAGGAGTTCGGCGGCGGCCGTCACGTCACGAGCCCGTTCCCGCGGATCCCCTTCCGCGAGTCGATGCTGAAGTACGGCTCCGACAAGCCGGACCTCCGTGCCCAGCTGGAGCTCGTCGACATCACCGACGTCTTCGAGGGCTCGGAGTTCAAGGCCTTCGCCGGCAAGCACGTGCGGGCGCTCGCGGTGCCGGACGTCTCCGCGCAGCCGCGGAAGTTCTTCGACCAGCTCGGTGACTACGCGGTCTCGCAGGGCGCCAAGGGCCTGGCCTGGGTGCGGGTGGCCGAGGACGGCTCGCTGTCCGGCCCGATCGCGAAGTTCCTCACCGAGGAGAACGTCGCCGAGCTGACCAAGCGCCTCTCGCTCGCCGCCGGTCACGCGGTGTTCTTCGGCGCGGGCGAGTTCGACGAGGTCTCGAAGATCATGGGCGCGGTCCGCGTCGAGGCCGCCAAGCGCGCCGGGCACTTCGAGGAGGGCGTCTTCCGGTTCTGCTGGATCGTCGACTTCCCGATGTACGAGAAGGACGAGGAGACCGGCGCGATCGACTTCTCGCACAACCCGTTCTCCATGCCGCAGGGCGGCCTTGAGGCCCTGGAGACCCAGGACCCGCTGGACATCCTCGGCTGGCAGTACGACATCGTCTGCAACGGCGTCGAGCTGTCCTCCGGCGCGATCCGGAACCACGAGCCCGAGATCATGCTCAAGGCCTTCGAGATCGCGGGGTACGACCGCGAGACCGTCGAGGAGAAGTTCGCCGGCATGCTGCGCGCCTTCCGCTTCGGCGCCCCGCCGCACGGCGGCATCGCCCCCGGCGTGGACCGCATCGTGATGCTGCTGGCCGACGAGCCCAGCATCCGCGAGACGATCGCCTTCCCGCTCAACGGCAACGCCCAGGACCTGATGATGGGCGCGCCGACGGAGCTGGAGGAGGCCCGGCTGAGGGAGCTGCACCTGACGGTGCGCAAGCCGCAGCCGAAGTAGGCGGCACGTCCAGAGGTGGCTCGGAACCGGCGTCGGTACGGTATGGGCTGGCGGCGAGGCAGTCGTCGGCGTACTCACGTGCGTAGCGGTCGTAGGGGCCGGCGAAGAAGT
>NZ_JBEYVC010000037.1:0-72698 GCF_040643855.1 Streptomyces sp. NPDC047072
GGCATCGCTTCCGAATCTCTGGAGGACATCGAGCCGTTGGGAGAGATCTCCCGGCGACGGGCCGAGGCCATCCTGGCTGACAGCCGTACGCTGTGCCTGGGTCGCCGCCTCGCGCGCGTTGACGGCGGCGGCCGTGGCCGCGTTCGCCGACGCGCGGGCGTTGGTGGCCGCCGTGGTGGCGGTGTCCGCGGCCGAGCGGGCGTCGGTGGCGGCGGCACGGGACGCCGTGGCCGCCTCCGTCCCCTCGTCGGCGGCGGCGTTCGCCTCCAGGGCCTCGGCCTTCGCGATCAGCGAGTCGCGCCGCTGCTCCGCCTCCAGGGCGTTGTCGCGAGCGGCGACGGCATCCTTCTCTGCCTGTTCGGCCACCTTCCGCTTGTCGGAGGCGACCGTGCCGGACGCCTCGGCCGAGTCGCGGGCATCGCTCGCGATCCGGCCCTGGGCGACGGCGTCGGCCTCGTGGCCGGCGGCGATGTCCCGCTCACGCTCGGCGGTGGCCCGGTAGGCCGCCGCGTTGGCGCGCTCCAGCTCGGCGACGGCGCGGGTCCGCTGCGCGTCGGCGGCGGCCTGGCGGGCCTTCTCCTCCTCGCGGGCCGCGTCCTCCTTGGCCTTCTTCGCGATGGCCGCGTTGTTGGCGGCGGAAGTGGCGTACGCGTCGGCGCTGTCGGCGGCGGCCTTCGCCTGGGCGGCGGCCTCCTGGGCGGCGATGCGGCGGAACTCGGTGTTGATCGCGTGCGCCTCGGTCTTCGCCAGCGCCAGCAGCGCCTGCGAGGTGGAGACCGTGGCGTTGGCCGCGTTCAGGGCCGTCTCCGTCGCCTTGGCGGCGGCGGTCGCGGCGGCCCCGGAGGCCCGGGCGACCTGCACCGACTGCTGGGCGTACATCAGACCTCGGCCGCGCGGCACTTCGGCCGCGTCCGCGATGTCGTACGCCTGCTTCTGCGCGGTCACCGCACGCGTGGCGGCGGTCGCAGCGGCCGTGGCCTGCTGCTTGGCCGTGGTGACCAGTGCCTGCACCTTGCCCCGGGCGCGGGCCAGGTCCGTGTTGGCCTGGTCGAAGAGCGCCTTCTTGGGCTTGAGGATGCTCTTCGGGTCGGCTTCGAGCTCGTCGTGCCAGTACTTATGCCAGAGCAGGATCTGCTCGGCGAGCCATGCCTGGCCGATCGCCTCGATCATGGTGTCGGTCGCCACGCGGGTGGCCGCCGCGGCGTCCGCTTCCGCCTGGAGGATCGCGGCACGCGGGGCGGCCTGGGCGGCGTACTCCGCGTCCCACTCGGCGGTCGCAGTGGAGAGGACCGCGCCCAGGGCGTTGTTCGGGTCGACCGGGTCCTGGTGGTCACAGGACGACCAGGCCTGCTTGAGGTTCTCGACCTCGTGGCGGAACTCGGCCGAGTCCGCGGCCGGAGCCTCACTCAGGAAGCCACCGTGCCGGAGGTACGAGGCGACGTCCGTGGCGGTCGTGCCGCCGGCGAACCTCGTCTGCTTGACGGCCGTGTCGCGGAGCATCTGGTCCGCGGCCCAGTCGTTCCAGATGGCCTGGCCGCGGTTCTCCTCGGTGATCTGGCGGGCTCGCGCGACGGTCTCCGCGCTCGCGTTGCTGTGCCCGTCCCAGCCGAGACGGCCCGCGAGTTCCTCCTGCGTGAACAGGGTGAACTGAAGGACCTCCGCGTCGAACTTCGGCGCGTGCAGCGAGATCTCGTCGCTGAACGAGCTGAGTGCGTACGGGCGGTTGGCGTCCTCCAGACCAGAGGTACGGGCGTACGAGGCCTGCCCGTAGGCGATGCCCGCGGTACGGTCCTTGTCGCGGGCCTGGCCCAGCGGTTCCAGTCCGATCAGGCCGCTGTCGCCGACGATGGTGTGCAGTTGCTCGGCCGTACCAGTCAGGCCCTCGATGGCCTTGGCCTTCATGTTGGCGCCGCCCACGTGCAGGGCGACACCGGCGATGCACTGCTCCCTACGGGGCGTGCTGCGCTTGTCGCTGATGAGCTGGGTCAGCTCGACCAGCTTGGCCCGGCCCGAGTAGGCGTCCAGGAAGATCTGCCGGATTCCGGTGCTGACCTTCTCGATGGCCTCGGCGAGGGCGGGGATCCGGCCGACGGTCCCCACGGAGGACGCGATGTCGACGAGGGACCACAGGCAGTCCTCGGTGCCGCCCAGGGCCAGGCACTGCTTGACCTTGGCGGTGCCGAACTCGTCGAGGAGGATCTGCCCGCCGTTGGCGGCGGTCCACTCCACGACGTCGACCGAGACCGCGGCGAGCGCGTCCTGGTAGGCGTCGAGGCAGGTCTGACCACAGGCGTCCAGGAGGATCTGCTTCTCCTGCGCGCCCAGCACGGCCCAGTTGGCGGACCCGCCCTCGATGGGCGTGTTGCCGTCCTTGAGAGCGTCCTGCCGCTCGGCCTCGTTCTGTTCGCGCTGTTCCTGTTCGGCCTGGGCGGCGGCGTCCTCGGCCGCGTTGCTGTCGGCGTCGGCGTCGGCCGCCTTCGCCTCGGCGTCCTTGGCGTTCTGCTCGGCCTCGGTCGCCTCGTTCGCGGCATCGCTCGCGGCACCGGCCGCCCGTGAAGCGGCTTCCTCGGCCTGCGCCGCACTGCGCTCGGCCTCGGTGGCCTCGCGGTCGGCCTGCGTGGCCTCGGTCTCCGCCTCACCCGCGGTGTTGCGGGCGCTGAGGGCGTCGGCACCGGCCTGCTGGGCATAACCGGAGGCGGACTCGGCTGCCTTCTGGGCGGACTTCTGCGCGTTCTGTGCCTCGGTCGCGGACGCCTGGGCACGGGCCACGGCTTGCGTTGCGCGGACCGAGTCCGCCGCCGCCTGCGCGGCGGCTTCGGCGGCCAACTTGGCGTCTCCGAGCGCCTGTTCGGCCGCCTGCTGCGCGGCCTCGGCTGCGTCCGCGGCCTCGGCCGCCTTCGCCTCCGCTGCCGCGGCCTGCTGCTCGGCCAGGGTCTTCGACTTCTGTCCGACGAGTACGGCGAACGCGGCGGACGCGTCCTTCTCCTGGTACGGGGTGCCGATGGCCACGGCCTCGTTGGCGGCGGCGATGGCCTGGCCCGCACTGTCCCGGGCGGCCAGTGCAGCCTGTCCGGCGGCGTAGGCGCGACCGGTCGCCGTGGCGGCCGTGGTGACGGCGGACGCGGCCTCGATACCGGCGGCGGAGGACTCCTCGGCGGCCTTCTTCGCCGACTCGGTGGCGTTCTCCGAGGCGGTGGCGGCGTTGTCGGCGCGCAGGGCGGCGTCCTGGGCCGCGTCGAGGGCCTTGGCGGCGGCGGAGTGCGCGTTCGCGGCGGCACCGGTCGCCTTCAGGTACGAGGACCACGCCTCGTCGGCGCTCGCCTGGGCACGCTCGGCGGCTGCTTCCGCCTTGGTGGCGGCGGAACGGGCTGCGACCGCGGCGGTCTTGGCCTCGTCGGCGGCGGTCTGCGCGGCGGTGGCGGCGCTCGTGGCCTCGGAGGCGGCCGTACGGGCCTTGTCTGCGGCCTCGCGGGTCTCGGCCGCGGCTGCGGTGCCCTCGGCTGCCGTCGCGGCTGCCTGGAGTGCGGCAGCGCGGGCGGCGGTGGCCTGCTTCTTCTGGAGGGCGGCCGCGGCGGTGGAGCGCGCGGTGGCCGCAGCCTTGGCCTTGGCGTCGGCGGCGGTCCGCTTCTCCTTGGCCGTGGCTGCCGTCGTCGTGGCGGCCGACTTGGCCTCCTCGGCGGCGGTCTGCTTCGTGGCAGCCTCGCCCTCGGCCTGCTGAGCCTTGGCACGCTCGGCGGCAGCGCTGACACGGGAGGCGACAGCCGTGGCCTTCTCCAGCTCGGCAGTGGCGCGCTGCGTCTGCGCGGTGGCCGCTGCCTCGCGGGCTTCGTCGCTCTGCTTCTCGGCGGTGGCCTGAGCGCTCTTCGCCTCGGCGGCGCTGTCCGCGGCAGCCTTAGCCTCGCTGTCCGCGGTGTCGGCAGCGGCCTTCGCCTGCGCGGCCGCCTCCTCGGCGGCGATCCGGCGGAACTCCGTGTTCACCGCGTGCGACTGGGTCTGCGCCTTGGCCAGCAGGGTGTCGCTGTCGGCGACGGTGGCCTTGGCGGCTTCCAGTGCGGTACGGGTCGCCTTGGCGGCGGCCTCGGCGGCCGCGCTGGAGGCGCGGGCGACCTGGACCGACTGCTGGGCGTACATCAGCCCGCGTCCGCGCGGCACGTCGGTGGCGTCGGCGATGCCCCACGCCTCCTGCTGCGCGGTCGCCGCCTTCTGGGCCGCGGTGGCGGCGGCAGCGGCGTGCTGCTCGGCCGAGGCGACCAGCGCGGGAATCTTGTTCCGGGCGGCGGCGAGGTCGGCGTCGGCCTTGTCGTAGAACGCCTGGTCCGGTTGGTTGAGGGCACCCGGGTCGGTGGCGATCCGGTCCTGCCAGTACTTGCGCCAGGTCAGGATCTGCTCGGCGAGCCACGCCTGACCGATGGCCTCGATCATGTCGTCGGTGGCTTCACGGGTGGCGGTGGCAGCGTCCGCCTCCGCCTGGATGATCGTGGCGCGGGAGGCAGCTTGGGAGGCGTACTCCAGCTCCCACTCGCCCATCGCGGTCGTCACCGGGCCGTTGAGCACGCGCCGGAGGTCGACCGGGTTCTGGTAGTCACAGGCCGCCCAGGCCTGCTTGAGGTCCTCGACGACGATCCGGTACTGCGCGGACCCCTCGGCGGGCGCCTCCTTCAGGAAGCCGCCATGCTTGAGATAGAGGGCGATGTCACTGGCCGTGGTCCCGCCGGAGAACTGCTTCTGGTTGACGGCGGAGTCCGCCAGCATGTCGTCGGCGGCCCAGTTCTCCGCCCACTCGTACTCTTCCTCGTTCTCCGCTGTGATCTCGCGGGCCCGAGCGATCGCCTCGGTACTGGCGTTGCTGTGCCCCTCCCAGCCGA
Source organism: Streptomyces sp. NPDC047072 (assembly GCF_040643855.1). Lineage (NCBI taxonomy): Bacteria > Bacillati > Actinomycetota > Actinomycetes > Kitasatosporales > Streptomycetaceae > Streptomyces > Streptomyces sp. NPDC047072. The sequence goes on from NZ_JBEYVC010000037.1 coordinate 4,866, forward strand.
GCCGACCCGCCAACTCCTCCTGGGTGAAGAGGGTGAACTGCCGTACGTCCGCGTCGAACTCCGGCGGATCCCACAGCATGTCGTCGCTGGCATAAGCCGATTGGACGTACGGCGTGTTGGCGGCATCCAGCGCCGTGGTGCGGGCATTGGAAGCGTCCCGGTAGGCGATGGAGGCTTCCTTGTCCGCATCCGCTGCCTGTCCAATGGGCTCCAGCCCGATCATGCCGCTGTCGCCAACCAGGGCATGCAACTCCGTGGCGGTGCCCGTCAGACCTTCGATGGCCTTGGACTTCATGTTCGCGCCGCCGTAATGCAGCGCCACGGCTACCAGGCACCGGTCGAGCCGTTGCCGTTCACCGATGCTGTTCCGGAAGAGCCCGTCATCCACTTCGGGCTCTGTGTCCGCCGTGGCCGGTACGGCCTGAACCACACCCATCAACACGGCGGCCGCGGTGAGGAGGGCTGTCCCGCTGACGCCCCTCGTCACCGCCTCGCGCAAGCGTCGTCGGCGTCTGCCCACGTCTCTGAACGATGGCATGTCCGTCTGCCCAACAATCTCTTCGACGTTCGGCAGCACAAACCATGGGCATGACAGACGTCGGTTGTCGCCACAGCGACTCCCCCGTGCGGCATGCGCCGGAGCTCGCCCCCCATGAGCACGCGCCGCCGCTAACTCGACGACGCTCTCACGGGGTGATCTTCACGGGAAGGTCAAAGAATTCTCATGAACCCCTCAGAGCGCACCACTAACGGACAAAAAGATTCAACGCTTGATCACATCGTTACCTAATGCCTAGAACCCGGCCGGCTCCGTATACGTCCCCCACTCCTCCCTGAGCACCCCGCAGATCTCCCCCAGCGTCGCCTCCGCGCGGACCGCGTCCAGCATGGGAGGGAGCATGTTGGAGCCGTCGCGGGCTGCCGTGAGCATCGCGGTCAGGGCTGTGGTCACCGCGGTCTCGTCGCGGGCGGACTTGCGGTCCGCCAGTACGCGCACCTGCTCCCGCTCCACCTCGTGGCTGACCCGCAGGATCTCCAGGTCGCCGGTGACCGAGCCGGTGTGGACGTTGACGCCGACGACCCGCTTGTCGCCCTTCTCCAGGGACTGCTGGTAGCGGAAGGCGGACTCGGCGATCTCGCCGGTGAACCAGCCGTCCTCGATGCCGCGCAGGATGCCGGAGGTGACGGGACCGATGGGATGCTTCCCGTCGGGGTGGGCGCGCAGGCCCCGCTCCTTGATCTGCTCGAAGATCTTCTCCGCGTCCGCCTCGATCCGGTCCGTCAGCTGCTCGACGTACCACGAACCGCCCAGCGGATCCGCCACGTTGGCGACCCCGGTCTCCTCCATCAGCACCTGCTGGGTGCGCAGCGCGATCTCCGCGGCCCGCTCGGAGGGGAGCGCGAGGGTCTCGTCGAGGGCGTTGGTGTGCAGGGAGTTGGTGCCGCCCAGGACGGCCGCCAGCGCCTCCACCGCCGTACGCACCACGTTGTTGTACGGCTGTTGCGCGGTCAGGGAGACCCCGGCGGTCTGCGTGTGGAAGCGCAGCCACTGCGCCTTCTCGGACCGCGCGCCGTACACGTCCCGCATCCAGCGGGCCCAAATGCGGCGCGCCGCGCGGAACTTGGCGATCTCCTCGAAGAAGTCGACGTGCGCGTCGAAGAAGAAGGAGAGCCCCGGGGCGAAGACGTCGACGTCCAGGCCTCGGGACAGGCCCAGTTCGACGTACCCGAAGCCGTCCGCGAGCGTGTACGCCAGCTCCTGCGCGGCCGTCGAGCCGGCCTCGCGGATGTGGTAGCCGGAGACGGACAGCGGCTTGTAGGCGGGGATGCCGGCGGCGCAGTACTCCATGAGGTCGCCGATCAGGCGCAGATGGGGCTCGGGTTGGAAGAGCCACTCCTTCTGCGCGATGTACTCCTTGAAGATGTCCGTCTGGAGCGTGCCGTTGAGGACGGCGGGGTCCACGCCCTGGCGTTCGGCGGCGACGAGGTACATGCAGAAGACGGGGACGGCCGGGCCGCTGATCGTCATGGAGGTGGTGACGTCGCCCAGCGGGATGTCCTTGAACAGGACCTCCATGTCGGCGGCGGAGTCGATGGCCACCCCGCAGTGCCCGACCTCGCCGAGCGAGCGCGGGTCGTCGGAGTCGCGGCCCATCAGGGTCGGCATGTCGAAGGCGACCGACAGGCCTCCGCCACCGCCCGCGAGGATCATCTTGTAGCGCTCATTGGTCTGCTCGGCGTTCCCGAACCCGGCGAACTGCCGGATGGTCCAGGTGCGCCCGCGGTAGCCGGTCGGGTACAGGCCGCGCGTGAAGGGGTACTCCCCCGGCCACCCGATCCGCTCGAAGCCGTCGTAGGCGTCCCCTGGCCGTGGCCCGTACACCGGCTCCACGGGGTCCCCCGAGAGCGTGGTGAAGTCCGCCTCCCGCTTGCGCGAGGCGTCGTACCGGGCCTGCCAGCGGCGGCGGCCCTCTTCGATGGCGTCAGCGTCCATACCTTCGAATTTACTAGGACGTCCTAGTAAATGTCGATGGACAACCGCCGTACGCGACTCGTACGGCGGTGGGGTTACGCCTTGACCGGCTCCGGAGACGCGTCCACGATCTTGCCCTCCAGCTCGCGGCTGATCTTCCGCTCGACGATGAACGCGGCCGTCGGAATCGTCCCCGCCAACAACACCCAGACCTGCTTGAGGATGGGCCAGCGCGCCTTGGAGCCCAGGTCGAAGGCGAAGACGAGGTAGACCACGTACAGCCAGCCGTGCGCGATGGCGACGACGCGGGTGACGTCCGCGGCACCGTCGATGTCCAGGCCGTACTTGGCGATCATGCTCAGACACAGCAGGACCAGCAGCACACCGGTGACATAGGCCAGGACGCGGTAGCGGGTCAGCACGCTCTTTTTCATGCCTACGAGCGTAACCACGCGTTCCGGGCGATCTTCTCGCGGGTCAGCTCTCGTCGAAGTCCTTCGCCGCCACCCTCAGGGGCCGCAGCATCGCGAAGATCTCCGCGCACTCCTCCGCGTCGTAGACGCCCAGCCCGAAGTCCATCGCCATGAGATCGCGGGTCGCGGCCTCGACCGCCTCGCGGCCCTTGTCGGTGATGGAGGCGAGCGTGCCGCGGCCGTCGTTGGGGTTGGGGCGCTTGTCGACCAGGCCGGACCTCACCAGGCGGTCCACGGTGTTCGTCACGGACGTGGGATGCACCATCAGCCGCTCGCCGATCTTCGACATCGGCAGCTCGCCCGCCTTGGAGAAGTTCAGCAGCACCAGCGCCTCGTAGCGCGCGAACGTCAGCCCGTACGGCTTCACCACCGCGTCGACCTCGCCGAGCAGGATCTGGTGGGCGCGCATGATCGAGGTGATCGCGGCCATGGACGGCACGTTTCCCCAGCGCTGCTTCCAGAGCTCGTCGGCGCGGGCGATGGGGTCGAAGGGAAGACTGAGCGGCTTCGGCACGGCATCGACCTTACCGGCCGGTCACATGCTGGTCAGCCCCGTCTCGCCTTTCGGTCGGGGCGGCCCGGCCATGTCTATTCCGTGGCGTTTCATTACGTTATGCAACTATTGGTCACCGACCGTCACTCTCGCGCAAGGGAGCAGCATGTCCCGGCTGACCCACACCCTCGCCGCCCTCGCGGTCCTCGGGCTCGCGGCGGGCTGCTCGTCCGCCCCCGGTGTCGACGAGGCCTCCGTCGCCGGCGCCGCCTCGAAGAGCCCGGGGGCCGGTGCCCGCTTCTGGGTCGACCCGGCGAGCTCCGCCGCCGAGCAGATCGAGCTGTGGCGGCGGCAGGGCCGTACGAAGGACGCGGCGCTGCTGAAGCGGATCGCCGACGAGCCGGTCGCGCTGTGGCCGGCCGGCGAGCTCGACCCGACGGCGACCGTGAAGGCGGCGACGGCGGCCGCGGCGCACGAGGGGCGTACGGCGCTCTTCGTGGCGTACAACATCCCGCACCGGGACTGCGGCCAGCACTCCGCGGGCGGGGCGGCGGACGCGGACGCCTACCGGGCCTGGATCGGGCAGTTCGCCGCGGCCCTCGGTGACGCGCGGGCGCTGGTGGTGCTGGAGCCGGACGCGGTGGCCCACATCGTGGACGGCTGTACGCCCGAGGAGGACGCGGGCGAGCGCGAGCAGCTGCTCGGCGAGGCGATCGCCCGTCTCAAGGAGCAGCCGCACACCAAGGTGTACCTGGACGCGGGCAACCCGGCCTGGATCCGCGAGCCGTGGAAGCTGGTCGAGCCGCTCAAGCGCTCCGGCATCGAGCGGGCCGACGGCTTCTCCCTGAACGTCTCCAACTTCCAGACGGACGCGGCGACGAGGAAGTACGGCCTCCAGCTCTCCGGCGACCTCGGCGGCAAGCACTTCGTCGTGGACAGCAGCCGCAACGGCAACGGGCCGCTGCCCGGCGCCTGGTGCAACCCGCCGGGCCGGGCCCTCGGCAAGCGCCCGACGACGGACACCGGGGTGCCCGCCCTCGACGCCTATCTGTGGATCAAGCGCCCCGGGGAGTCGGACGGCACCTGCGAGGGCGGGCCGGACGCCGGCAAGTGGTGGCCGGAGTACGCGCTCGGGCTGGCCCGCAACGCGCGCTAGCCGACACCTACTTCACCTGGATCCACTTCGCCTCGGACGGCGTGCCGTCCGCGTCCGTCACGAACAGCATGTACCAGCCGGGCGGCACCAGCGCCGGGTCCCGCGGCACCTCGACGGTCACCGAGCGGGTGCCCTTGGTCAGACCCAGCGCGATGGAGCGCTGCTCGACGTCGGTGGTGTGGGTGACCGCGCTGGGCCGCATCAGCCGTGCCTTGACGATCCGTTCGGGGTGGTCGGTGCGGTAGGTCGCCCGGCGCCGTGAGTCCAGCAGCTGCGAACCGTCCTTCAGTACGGGCCTGTTGGCGCCACCCTTGTGCAGCGCGGGCGGGGTGAAGATCTCCATGCGCTGCTCGAAGTGGCCGAGCTTGGTGTTCTGCTGGTCGTCGTAGAGCGGGTCGGAGCCGAAGGTGGCGACCCTCCCGTCGGGCAACAGCAGTGCCTCGGAGTGGTAGTTGCGGCCGACCGTCGGGGACGCGGCCTCCCGGAAGACGTTGCCCTTGGGGTCGTAGAACTGTGCCTTGAGGATGTTGCTGGCGCTGCGGCCGCGGTAGTCCTCGGAGCCGTTCGAGGTGAAGACGGTGTCGTCCGGCATGATCACGCTGTTCAAGTACCGCGTGCCCTGAGGGAGGTTGGGGCCGTCCTCGAAGGCGGGGTTGTCCTTCTTGAGGTCGACTACGGCGGTGCGCGGGCTCGACTTCTTGGACTCGCCGACGCCTCCGCCGCCCAGGATCATCACCTTCTGGTCCTGCGCGGGCGGCAGCAGCAGGGAGGCCGAGGTCTCGGTCTCGTCGGCGTCCCGCAGCCCGGGCACCTTCTGGAAGGTGTTGTTCTTCAGGTCCCACAGGCCCGGCTCGCGGCCCTGGTCGGCGGGCCCGTAACCGGCGTTGGAGGCCGGGTAGAAGAGCTTGCCGCCCTTGGTGAGGAAGAGGGCCGGGTAGGTCGGGAAGTAGCGCTTGGGGCCCGGCGACCACTTCTTGGTCTTCGGGTCGTAGATCTCGTTGTCGCCGGGGTCGATCATGCCGACGTCGTCGAGACCGGAGACGGCGAGGACGCGGCCGTCGTCGAGGCCGACCAGGGTCGGGTACCAACGGGCCTTGTCCATCGGGTCGACGGGGATGTACCGCTCGGCGACCGGGTCGAACTCGTAGGCCGCGCGGATGCCCTGGAAGTCCTGCTTGCCGAGGGTGATCTCCTCGGAGAGGCCGTACGTGTTGTTCGCGTCCTTGCCCTTGAGGCCGACGACCTCGTACTGCGCCTGCTTCTCGGTGACCGACAACGGGCCCTTCTCGACGGCCTCCACGAACACCCGGGCCTCGCTCGCGGTGACCGTCGTCTTCCACGGCTGCATGACCCCGCGGGCGTTGTAGGTGACCTTGAAGGCCTTCTTCGCCTTGGGGACGGTGACGTCGAACCTCGTGACGTACTCGACGCCGGCGGGCGAGCGGAAGCGGGTGCCCTTCTTCAGGAACACCGCCTTGTCGGGGTTCTCGTTCTTCACCCGCATCCCGCCGCCGGCCCGCTTCACCTCGCCGTCGAGGAGCTCGTAGCGGGCGGTACCGCCGGCCACCAGCATGCGGCCGTCGGGGAGTTGGGCGTGTCCGGAGCAGAAGAAGTCGTCGGGGGTGGGGATCTTCTTGAAGGTGTCCGCCTTCGGGTCCCACAGGATCGTGTCGAAGGAGCCCTCGTCGAACTTCTTCTGCTCGTTGCCCGACCCGGCCACGATCAGCACCTTGCCGGTGTGCAGCAGGGCCGCGTGGATGGCGTTGGTGCGGTACTGCTCGGGGATGCCGACCTTGCTCCAACTGCCGTACTTCGCCTGGTACTCGGGCCGGGAGATCTCGTACGCGTGGTACTTCTCGCTCGCGAAGTCGAGCGCGGCCGGGGCGTTGAGACCGGCGAGGAGCGCGATGCCGCCGATGCCGAGGACGGTCTTCTTGGTCTTCTGGGACGGCTGGTAGGCCATGGCCTAGTTGCCCCCTGTCGAGGTGCCGGGAGAGGTGGTGGCGAGGGCGGGTTCGTCGACGACCCGCGCGGGCACGGTGCGCGTCTGCCGTTCCCGGCGCTCCTTGAGCTGGGTGGAGACCCACACGCCGACCGGCGCGAGGGAGATGGCCATCGCGAGGACGGCCCAGGTGCGCATGGCCACATGGGTGTGGTCGAGGACGACGGAGGCGGCGAGCGAGATCGCGAGCAGTGCCGCCCAGAAGAGGTGGATCCGGAAGGTCAGCAGCCGGTCCGGGCTCGCGTCCCCGCCCTTGGGGGTCACGACGAACCGGCTGGGCATCCGGATCAGCGCCTCGCCGAAGGACTTGAGGTAGATGGGCGCGGACAGCGCCGACATCGCCATGCCGGCGAGCCCGCCGGAGCCCTCGGGTTCGTGCGGGGAGACGTTGTGCCGGCGGTTCCAGAGGTAGAGGCCGATCTGGAGGGCGGCCGCGTCGCTGTAGAGCATCAGCCAGACGGAGGCGGCGACCTGGGTGCCGGAAGCGCCGAACCAGAGGAAGAGGAAGCAACTCAGGATGCCCAGCAGCCAGTTGACGGCCGTCATCGGGTAGTAGACGAGCATCAGCGTGTACGAGAAGAGGCGGCCGGGGGGCATGGTGAACGGCGCCTTCCAGTACTGCTTGAAGAGCGTCTCGTACGTCCCCCTCGACCAGCGCATCTGCTGGGTGAAGAAGTCGGTCCAGGAGGCGGGGCCCTCGCCCACGGCCAGCACGTCCGGGGTGTACACGGAGCGCCAGTGGCGCCGGGTCGCCGGGTTGCGGTGGCGGTGCAGCTCGAAGCCGGTGGCCATGTCCTCGGTGATCGAGTCGTACAGGCCGCCGATCTGCCGTACGGCCTCGATGCGGACGACGTTGTTGGTGCCGACGAACATCGGTGAGCGGTAGCGGTTGCCGGCCCGCTGGATCAGCGCATGGAAGAGGAACTGCTGGGACTCGGCGGCCTTGGTGACGGCGTTGTGGTAGTTGCCGTAGACCTGCGGGCCGACGACGAAGGCGACGTCCGCGTCCCGGAAGTACCCCATCATCCGCTCCAGGAAGGCGGGGTGGGGGACGTGGTCGGTGTCGACGGAGGCGAAGAAGTCGTAGTCGTCGCCGTGGGCCGCGAGCCAGGCGTTGTAGTTGCCGTGCTTGGTGCGGGCCTTGTGGACGCCCTTGGAGCGGTTCCACGCCTCCACCCCGTGCCGGGTGAAGTGCCGGACGCCCAGTTCCGCGCACAGGGCCTTCGCCTGTTCGTCGTCGCCCTCGTCGAGGAGCCAGACGTCCAGGGGGCCGACGTGGGTGACCCTCGTGGCGCCTTCGAGAGTGGCGCGGACCATGGCGAGGGGTTCCTTGCCGGGGACGTACGTGGTGAGGAAGGCGACCCGGGTGCCGGGTTCGGGCATCACGGGGACGGGGTCGCGGGCGACGAGGGTGGCGTGGGCCACGGAGGCGACGTTGACGACCATGAACAGCTCGATGAGGCCGATGGCTATCAGCATGACCACGTCGAGGTGGACCATCCAGGCGTCGCCGCCCTCGCGTTCGACCCAGTGGGTCGGCCAGACGAGGTAGACGAGGAGAACGCCGGTCAGCAGGGGCGCGAGGCTCATCAGCAGGACGGCGCGTATTCGGCGGGGCTCGCGGGAGAGCAGCGAGGTGTACTGCACCTGGTACGCCGCCCCGGCCTCCGGCTCCGTGAGCGGGCCGGCGAGTCGGCTGTAGGTGTCGTAGTCGTAGCCCTCCGGCCGCACAGCGCCCTCCAGTTGAGTGAGGAGTGATCGGCCTCGCAGGGTTTCCTCGGGGGCCGATATCAACACAAAAGTGGAGATTTAGGACATATGCGACTCGGGGGCGGCCAGGTGGGTGGGTAGCGTGAGCGCTGGTGCCTTATCCGGCGAGGTGGCGTTCCACCGTCGCCACCTTGGAGGTCATCCCGTCCGTCACGCCGGGCCGGATGTCCGCCTTGAGGACCAGGGAGACCCGGGGCGCCCGCGCCTCCACGGCGGCCACCGCGCGCCTGACGACGTCCATGACCTCGTCCCACTCGCCCTCGACCGACGTGAACATCGCGTCCGTACGGTTCGGCAGGCCGGACTCCCGTACGACCCGCACGGCGTCGGCGACGTACTCGCCGACCTCCTCACCGACCCCGAGCGGTGTCACCGAGAACGCGACGATCATGCGTTCACGACCCCTTCCTTGCGGGCACGGGAGGCGATGACCGCGTCCTCGGCCTCACGGCGGAGCTTGCGCTCGATGACGAAGCCGCCGCCCGGGATCACCGAGTACGCGAAGTAGAGCGCCGCCTTGCCCTTGGCCCACTTGGTGCGGTTCCAGGCGTCCGCCCAGAAGACCACGTAGAGGACGAACAGCACGCCGTGGATGGGGCCGAGCACGGGGGCCACGTCGAAGCCGGAGTTGACCGTGTACTTGATGACCGTACAGGTCGCGAGAATGATCCAGGACACCCCCTCCGGCACGGAGACGAGGCGCAGGCGGCGGATGGCGGAGGCTGTCTTGAGGTCCACGGATCACCTTCGGTGGGAGTACGGACGGTTTGTGAACGCAAGCACAAACTTTCGTCCATTGTGGCAAACGGGCGAACGGAGAGAAGGTGGGGGGTCCATGGTGCGGCGTCCCGAGGAGCCCGCGTGCAGTTCGTCTTCTTCATGACCCTGCCGGGCCTTGTGGTCCTGCTCACCGTCCTGGCCTTCGTCGACCAGTTCCTGCTGCGGGCCGGCCGGGCCGGGGTGCTGCCCTGGCGCAACGCCGGCCGCCAGGGCCAGGTCTCGGCGACCGGCTTCGAGCAGCTGCACGCGGCCCTGTCCCCCGGCAAGCAGCACGAGCTCAAGGAACGCCAGAGCTCCCTGGTGATGCGCGACGACGAGGAGGACGGCGCCCCGCCCCACTCCACCGTCGACCTGACCTCGGGCAAGGCCGTCATCCGGCTTCCGCAGAGCCCCTAGGAGCTGCCTGGGGGGCAGGTCAGGGTCAGTCTCCTCCCTCAGGATCTGTCGGCAAGGGCTTCCTACGGATACCTTCCCTCCGTGGCGATGTTTCGACTTCAAGGCAGCAAGGTGCTCGCCGTCGACATGACCGGGGACGCCGTGAAGGCGAAGAACGGCTCGATGGTCGCGTACGACGGGCAGATGCACTTCAAGAAGCTCAGCGGGGGTGGTGAGGGGATCCGGGGCATGGTGACCCGGCGGATCACCGGTGAGCAGATGACCGTGATGGAGGTGTCGGGGCACGGCACGTGCTGGTTCGCGGACCGCGCCTCGGAGATCAACCTCGTGAGCCTCCAGGGCGACCGGCTGTTCGTGGAGTCGAGCAACCTGCTCGCGACCGACGCGGGGCTCAGGACCGGCACCAGCTTCACCGGCCTGCGCGGCGCGAGCCAGGGCAACGGCCTGTTCACGACCACCGTCGAGGGCCACGGCCAGGCGGCGATCATGTCGGACGGCCCCGCGGTCGTGCTGCGGGTCAGCCACCAGTACCCTCTGACCGTCGACCCCGGCGCCTACATCGCCCACCAGGGCAACCTCACCCAGTCCTTCCAGTCCGGTGTGACCTTCCGCACCTTCATGGGCGAGGGCGGCGGCGAGGCCTTCCAGATCCGCTTCGAGGGCGACGGCCTGGTCTACGTCCAGCCCAGCGAGCGGAACACGATCGCGGGGGATGTGTGACATGGCCTTCCGTGAGATCAACTCCAAGATGGTCGAGGCGACGGTCCTGCCCGGCCAGCGGCTGTTCAGCCAGCGCGGCGCGATGCTCGCCTACAAGGGCGAGGTGTCCTTCACCCCGAACATCCAGGGCGGCCAGGGCGGCATCACCTCGATGATCGGGCGCCGGGTGGCCAACGAGGACACCCCGCTGATGACCGTCGAGGGCAGCGGCACCGTCCTCTTCGGACACGGCGGCCACCACGTCACGGTCATCAACCTCACCGGCGACACCCTGTACGTCGAGGCGGACCGGCTGCTCGCCTTCGAGGGCACCCTCCAGCAGGGCACCATGTTCATGGGCTCGCAGGGCGGGGTCATGGGCATGGTCCGGGGCCAGGTCACCGGCCAGGGCCTGTTCACCACCACCCTCAAGGGCCACGGCTCGGTCGCGGTGATGGCCCACGGCGGCGTCTTCGAGGTCCCGATCACCCCGCAGCGCCCGGTCCATGTCGACCCGCAGGCCTACGTCGCCCACCACGGCGACGTCCGCAACAAACTCTCGACCGCCCTCGGCTGGCGCGACATGGTGGGCCGGGGCTCCGGCGAGGCCTTCCAGCTGGAGCTCAGCGGCCACGGCGCGGTCTACGTCCAGGCCTCGGAGGAGAAGCTGTGAGCCAGTACCCGGGCGCCGGGCCGACGGTCTTCGACCCCATGACGCTGCCCTCGGACGACAACGTCAACAACTACACCTTCTGCGTGGAGCTCAAGGGGAGCCAGTGGTTCCTGCAGAAGGGGAAGATGATCGCCTACTACGGGCAGATGGATTTCAACGGCATCGGACACGGCCGCCTCGACGGTCTCGTCCGTACGTCCTTCCATTCGCCTTTGCACGCGAGCGACTGGGTCGTGGCACAGGGCTCGGGCAAGATGCTCCTCGCCGACCGGGCCTTCGACGTCAACTCCTACGACCTCGAAGACGGCAACCTGACCATTCGCTCCGGCAACCTGCTCGCTTTTCAGCCAAGTCTCGCGCTCAAGCAGTCGATCGTGCCGAGTTTCCTGACCCTCATCGGAACCGGAAAGTTCGTGGCCGCGTCCAACGGTCCGGTGGTGTTCATGGAGCCCCCGATCCGGGTGGACCCGCAAGCGCTTGTGGGCTGGGCCGACTGTCCCTCGCCCTGCCACCACTACGACCACGGGTACATGACGGGTCTGATGGGCGGTCTACGTGCGATGACGGGCCTCGGCGGGGCCTCCGGCGAGGAGCACCAGTTCGAGTTCGTGGGGGCCGGTACGGTCCTGCTCCAGTCCTCCGAGACCCTGATGGCCGAGCAGGCCACCGGGACGGTCCCGAACGAGCCCGGCGTACCCGGTGGCCATGGGGTTCCCACAGGCCATCCACAGCAGCCGGGGGTACCGCGCCTTCCCGGACAGCTGGGGGACCTCCAGCGTCGCTTCGGGCTGTGAGCGGTAGTCTGCGGAGTGTGACATCGAACGTGTGCGCACTGTCACACCACCCTCATTAGTTCACCTTTCAACCTTTTAGGTAGACTTCATTCATGGAGACCGAGACGGCCACGCGCTGGCTGACCGATGCGGAGCAGTGCGCCTGGCGCACCCATCTGGAGGTCAACAGGCTGCTGACGTATCAGCTCGAGAAGGACCTCCAGCCGTTCGGCCTGACGATGAACGACTACGAGATCCTGGTCAATCTCTCCGAGTCGGAGGGCGTACGGATGCGGATGAGCGACCTCGCGTCCGCCACCCTCCAGTCGAAGAGCCGCCTCTCGCACCAGATCACCCGCATGGAGAACGCGGACCTGGTCCGCCGCGAGAACTGCGAGTCCGACCGCCGGGGGCTGTACGCGGTCCTGACCGAGCACGGCATGGAGACGATGAAGAAGGTCGCGCCCCATCATGTGGCGTCTGTGCGGCGGCACTTCATCGACCTCCAGACCGAGGATTCCCTGACGGAACTGAGCAAGGCACTGAAGCCGGTGGCAGAGCATTTGCGGGGCCACCGGGGCCGCCCGTAGGGCGGCTTTCAGCAGCAGATTCACGCGATCGGCAGGCGGAGCTCGAACAGAGCCCCGCCTGTCGGCGCATCGCGCACAGTCAACGTCCCCCCATGACGCACAGCCACATCCCGAGCGATCGCAAGCCCCAGCCCCGCACCCCCGTCGTCCCGGGCCCGGGCCTCATCGAGCCGCACGAACCGCTCGAACACCCGCTCGCGGTCCTCGACCGGCACCCCACTCCCGTCATCGGCGACTGACACAACTGCCCAGTCCCCGTCCCGCCGCACGGTCACAGCGACAGCCGCCCGCGCATGCCGCTGCCCGTTGTCGAGCAGATTCCCGAGCACCCGCTCCAACTGCCCCCGGGACCCGGCCACTTCCACGGCCGAGGCCTCGACCGTCACCCCGTCCCGCCCCCGGGCACAACGAACGGCCAGCTCCCCGAGGTCGACCAGCTTGTCACCGACCCCCTCCCCCGCGTCCAGCCGGGCCAGCAGCAACAGATCCCCGGCCAGCCGCTGCAACCGCACCGTGTCCTCGACGGCCCCGTCCAGGTCCAGCAACTCAGGATGCGCGACGGCGACCTCCAACTGCGTCCGCAGCGAAGCGATCGGGCTGCGCAGTTCGTGCGAGGCGTCCGCGACGAACCGCCGCTGCCGCTCGACGGACGTCTCCAGCGCGGCCAGCGTCTCGTTGGTGGTGCGGGCGAGACGCGCGACCTCGTCATGGGTGCCGGGGACAGGGACCCGGCGCGCGAGGTCCTCGGACGCGGTGATCGCGGCCATCTCCCTGCGGATCGCCTCGACGGGCCGCAGGGCCCGCCGCGTGACCGTCCAGGTCACCCAGGCGACGACCGCGAGCAGCAGGGGCAGGCCGATCAGCATGACGGTGGCGGCGGTGTGCACCGCGTCCTGCTGGGCCTGGAGCGAGGCACCCGCGTACACGAGGACCGTCTCGTCGCGCTGATCGGTGACCTCGACCTGGGCGAACCGGTAGGCGACGCTCTCCCCGTCCACGGTGGCCCGCCCCTGCCCGTGCCAGGTGACCTCACCGACCTCCCCGGCCTCGGGGAGGTCCTCGTCATCGCCCTGCCGGGCGTCGGGACTCGCCACCGGGGTGACGTCCCGGACGCCGGTCCCGCTGATCGACTCCAGGTCCTCGCTCGCCGCGAGCACCCGCCCGTTCTCGTCGACCACCTGCACGGGGTGGTCGTCGTCCAGGTCCAGTTCCCGGTACGGGACACCCCGCGCGACCTGCGACGCCACGCCCCGGGCGGCACTGTCGGCGGCCGTGTCCGCCTGGCCCGCGAGGTTGCTGCGCAGCGACAGCAGGACGACGGCGCCCGCGGCGACCAGGGCCACGGCCACCACCGCGGTCGCGGCGAGCGTGGCCCGCGCCCGGACCGACCCGAACAGCCGCCTCATCCGCCCGTCTCCAGCCGGTACCCGGCGCCGCGGACCGTCCGGATGAGCCCGGCGTCCAGCTTCCGGCGCAGCGTGCTGACGTACACCTCGACGATGTTGGGGTCGCCGTCGTACGCGAAGTCCCAGACGTGCTCCAGGATCCGCGCCTTGGACACCACCTCGCCGGCCCGCACGGCGAGCTGTTCCAGGACGGCGAACTCCTTGGCGGTCAGGGTGACTTCGGCGCCGTGCAGGAAGACCCGGCGGGCAGCGGTCTCGATGCGCAGACCGCCGAGTTCGAGCACCGGGGAGGCTCCGGCACCCTGGCCGCGGCGGCGCAGGAGCGCCTTCACGCGGGCGACGAGGACGACGTAGGAGAAGGGCTTGGTGAGGTAGTCGTCGGCGCCGGTGTCCAGGCCCTCGGCCTCGTCGTACTCGCCGTCCTTGGCGGTGAGCATCAGGATCGGCACCTCGTGGCCGGCCGCGCGCAGGGCGGCGCAGACCCGGTAGCCGTTGAGGCCGGGCAGCATGATGTCCAGGATCACCAGGTCGTACGACCCCTCGGAGGCCCGGTGCAGCCCCTCCCGGCCGTCGTGGACGACGTCCACGGCGTAGCCCTCGGCGGTGAGGCCCTTGGCGAGGGACACGGCGAGACGCTTTTCGTCCTCCACGATCAGCAGGCGCATGCGTACAGGGTGGCAAAGCGAACCTGAAGACGCCTTCAGGAGGCTTCAGGTCTGCTTCAGCGTCGGTCCGGCAGCGTGGTTGTCGTCGAAAAGCGAACGAAGCCGACCCGCTCGGGAGGAACCCTCATGAAGCGCAACATCGTCATCGCCACCCTCACCGCCGCCGCCCTGGCCACCGGCGGCACGGTCACCGCGTTCGCGGCGGGGAACGACGACGACCGTACGGCGACCTCCACCTCTGCCTCCACCGTCACCGCCGCCGACGCGATCTCCGCCGCCCTGAAGCACACCTCCGGCACCGCCCTCTCCGCCGACCTGGGCGACGACGGCGCCGACGCCTGGGAGGTGACCGTGGTCAAGGGCGACGGCACCGAGTACGACGTCCGGGTCGCGGCGGACTCCGGCAAGGTGCTCGGCGCCTCGCGCGACACCGACGACGGTGACGACCGGGACGGCGACGACCGTGCCGAGTTCGCCGCGGTGAAGGGCGCGAAGACCGACGCCCGTGAGGCGGCTCTCGCGGCCGCGGCGCACGGCACGGTCACCGAGGTGGGCCTCGACGACGACAAGGGCTCCGTGACCGCCTGGTCGGTGGACACCGTGAAGGACGGCAAGCAGGGCGAGTGGACGGTCGACCTCGCCACCGGCAAGGTCACCCAGGACCACGAGGACGGCGACGACGACTGACGCGACCGTCAGACACCGCTGGGCACGGTCTCCGCCACGGCGGCCGTGCCCTTCGCCGTGACCAGGCCCGCCAGGAGTACGGCCGCCCCCGTCACCGCGAAGCACACGCCCACCGGCAGCCGGCCGGCCAGCGCGCCCGCGAGCGCCGTACCGCCCGTACTCCCCGCGTTGACGGCCGTGTTGACCCACGCCCCGGCCCGGGTGCGTGCCTCGGGCGCGACGGAGGCGTCGGCGATGAGGTAGCCGGTGGTGAGCGCCGGGGAGACGAACAGCCCGGCCACCGTCACGGTCAGCGCGAGGCCGATCAGGCCCGGGGCGAACCCCGCGGCGACGAGCGTGAGCCCCAGTCCCGCCGTCGTCAGGGTGACCCGGGTCCGGGGCGGGATCCGCCAGTTCAAGGCGCCGTTGAGCATCCCGCCGACCGCGCTCCCGGCGGACAGCGCGGCCAGCACCCAGGCCACGCTCGCCCCGCCGTACCCATGCCGCTCGGTGAACGCCACGACCAGCAGGTCGAGCACCCCGAGCCCGAGCCCGACCCCCGCGACGGCCGCGACGGGACGCCCGATCCGCGGCAGCACCCGCCGCTCCCCCGTGGCCCGCCGCACCACCCGGCCGGCGGGCGGCGCGTTCCGTACGGCCGGAGACCGCACGAAGACCGCCGTCCCCGTCGCCATCAGCGCCGCCCCCACCACGATCCCCGCCTCCGGTGTCGCGACGGCCACCAGGACGCCGACCAGCAACGGGCCCGAGACGAAGAGCAGTTCCTCGGCCACCCCGTCGAGGCTGTACGCCCGCTGGAGGAGCCCCTGGTCGCCGTCGGCGAGGCGGCTCCACACCGTGCGCATCGTGGGCCCCAGCGGTGGCGCGCAGGCGCCCGCGAGGGCCGTGAGGGCGCCCAGGACGTACGGCGGTGTGCCCGGGTGCCGCAGGGCCGCCGTCAGGACGGCGAGCAGCAGGACGTGGGACAGGAGCAGCGGTACGAGCGCGCGGCGCGGGCCGTGGCGGTCGATCAGGTACGCCCGTGCGGGCGCCAGGAAGACCACGGTGGCCCCGAACAGCGCCATCACGGTCCCGGCCACCGCGTAGGACCCGGTGGCCCGGGTGACGGCGAGCATCACGGACAGCGGGACGACGCCGTAGGAGAGGCGGCCGAGCAGGGCGGCGGCGAAGGTGCGGCGGGCGTGCGGAAGGCGCAGCACGCGTGCGTAGGACGCGGACATGGTGGGTTCCTCGGAGTGAGGCGGAAGAGGGGACACCGAGGGGCCACGGGAGCGGTGTGCTCGACCGTGGCCCGGTGTGCGCCTACGCCAAGGAGGGGAACATGCGCGTCACCCTATCGGGGGTTCGGCCGCGCGCCAGCGCCTTTTCCGAGGGCTCAGCCCCGCGTCAGCCCTTCCACCAGTTCGTCCGCCGCCCGGTACGGGTCCAGTTCGCCGGCGACGATCCGTTCCGCGAGGGTGTCCAGGCGGCGGTCGCCGCTGAGGTCGCCGATGCGTTCACGCAGGGCCGTGACGGCGATCGTCTCGACCTCGCGGGCGGCGCGGGCGCGGCGGCGCTCGGCGAGGACGCCCCGCTCCTCCATCCAGGCCCGGTGCTTCTCCAGGGCCTCGACCACCTCGTCGATGCCCTCGGCGCGCGCGGCGACCGTCTTGACGATCGGCGGCCGCCAGTCGCCGGGGCCGCGGGACTCGCCGAGGCCCAGCATGTGGTTGAGCTCGCGCGCGGTCGCGTCGGCACCGTCGCGGTCGGCCTTGTTGACGACGTACACGTCGCCGATCTCCAGGATTCCGGCCTTCGCCGCCTGGATGCCGTCGCCCATGCCGGGGGCCAGCAGGACGACGGAGGTGTCGGCCTGGGAGGCGATCTCCACCTCCGACTGGCCGACCCCGACGGTCTCGACCAGGACGACGTCGCAGCCCGCGGCGTCCAGGACGCGGATCGCCTGCGGGGCCGCCCAGGCGAGGCCGCCGAGGTGGCCGCGGGTCGCCATGGAGCGGATGTAGACGCCCGGGTCGGAGGCGTGCTCCGACATCCGGACGCGGTCGCCGAGCAGGGCGCCGCCCGAGAACGGCGAGGACGGGTCGACGGCCAGGACGCCGACCCGCCTGCCCTGCTTGCGGTAGGCGGTGACCAGCGCCGAGGTGGACGTCGACTTGCCGACGCCGGGCGAGCCGGTCAGGCCCACCACATAGGCGTTGCCGGTGAGTGGCGCCAGGGCCGCCATGACCTCCCTGAGCTGCGGGGACGCCCCCTCCACCAGGGAGATCAGCCGCGCCACGGCCCGCGGCCGGCCTTCCCTGGCCTGGGCCACCAGGGTGGAGACGTCCTGCATCACAGCTCCGTTCGGATCGGCTGGAAAGAGACTTCAGGCCTTGGGTACCCGCACGATCAGCGCGTCACCCTGGCCGCCGCCCCCGCACAGGGCGGCCGCGCCGACCCCGCCGCCGCGCCGCTTGAGCTCCAGCGCCAGGTGCAGCACCAGACGGGCGCCGGACATGCCGATGGGGTGGCCGAGGGCGATGGCACCGCCGTTCACGTTCACCTTTTCGGTGGACACCCCGAGGTCCTTCATTGACTGGACCGCCACGGCGGCGAAGGCCTCGTTGATCTCGATCAGATCGAGGTCGGAGACCTCCAGGCCCTCCTTCTTGAGGGCGTGCAGGATGGCGTTGGAGGGCTGCGACTGGAGGGAGTTGTCCGGTCCGGCCACATTGCCGTGGGCGCCGATCTCGGCGATCCAGTCCAGGCCCAGCTCCAGCGCCTTGGCCTTGCTCATCACGACCACGGCCGCCGCGCCGTCGGAGATCTGCGAGGCGGAGCCGGCGGTGATGGTGCCGTCCTTGGTGAACGCGGGGCGCAGCTTGCCGAGCGACTCG
Source organism: Streptomyces sp. NPDC047072 (assembly GCF_040643855.1). Taxonomy (NCBI): domain Bacteria; kingdom Bacillati; phylum Actinomycetota; class Actinomycetes; order Kitasatosporales; family Streptomycetaceae; genus Streptomyces; species Streptomyces sp. NPDC047072. Next base: position 22,778 of record NZ_JBEYVC010000037.1, read on the forward strand.
GCGGTGGTGTCGCCGCGGATGCCCTCGTCCTTGCTGAACAGGACCGGGTCGCCCTTGCGCTGCGGGATCTCCACGGGGGTGATCTCGGCCTCGAACAGGCCGTTCTTCTGGGCGGCCGCGGCGCGCTGGTGGGAGAGGGCGGCGATCTCGTCCTGTTCGGGACGGAGGATGCCGAGCCGCGTGTTGTGCTTCTCCGTCGACTCGCCCATGGCGATGTTCTCGAAGGCGTCGGTCAGACCGTCGTACGCCATCGCGTCGAGCATCTCGATCGCGCCGTACTTGAAGCCCTCGCGGGACTTGGGCAGCAGGTGGGGGGCGTTGGTCATGGACTCCTGGCCGCCCGCCACGATCACGTCGAACTCGCCGGCGCGGATGAGCTGGTCGGCGAGCGCGATCGCGTCGAGGCCCGAGAGACACACCTTGTTGATGGTCAGCGCCGGGACGTTCATCGGGATGCCGGCCTTCACCGCGGCCTGGCGGGCCGGGATCTGGCCCGCGCCGGCCTGCAGGACCTGGCCCATGATGACGTACTGCACCTGGTCGCCACCGATCCCCGCACGGTCGAGGGCGGCCTTGATCGCGAAGCCGCCGAGGTCGGCTCCCGAGAAGGACTTCAGCGAGCCCAGCAGCCGTCCCATGGGCGTACGGGCGCCCGCGACGATCACCGAGGTCGTGCTGTTCGATCCAGACATGAGGTGCGATCCCCTTACCGGCTGCACTGCCGAGGAGTGAACGAGGGTTTACTTCAAAGGTACTGAGTGGCACTCCGTGCCGTCATCGCTCCGTCGGTGTGATCGCGCGCACGTTGCGTAACCGTTTCGCGAGCGCTGCACTGACTACATGCTGACGCGAATCGACCACATCGGGATCGCCTGCTTCGACCTCGACAAGACCGTCGAGTTCTACCGGGCGACGTACGGCTTCGAGGTGTTCCACTCCGAGGTCAACGAGGAGCAGGGCGTGCGCGAGGCCATGCTCAAGATCAACGAGACGTCCGACGGCGGCGCCTCCTACCTGCAGCTTCTCGAACCCACCCGGCCGGACTCGACGGTCGCGAAGTGGCTCGACAAGAACGGCGAGGGCGTCCACCACATCGCTTTCGGTACGGCGGACGTCGACCAGGAGGCCGCGGACATCCGCGACAAGGGCGTACGCGTTCTGTACGAGGAGCCGCGACGCGGCTCCATGGGGTCACGGATCACCTTCCTGCACCCAAAGGATTGCCACGGCGTACTGACAGAACTGGTCACTTCGGCGCCTGTTGAGTCACCTGAGCACTGACCCTCGTACATATGGGCCGGTAGGGTTGGGGGCGGTCGCCCCCGGAAGGGTGGTGGCCCGGTCCTGGCGTCAGAGGTGGCGCCTGCCGTGCAGCGTCTGGCACGCACGCTCGCCGCGTTGCCGAAAGGCCCTAGTAGCGCCGCTACGAGGACCTTTCGGCGCCTTGCGATCGCACGCACCAGACGCCGCACGGCCCGCCTTCGGCGGACGACGCCACCTCTGACGCCAGGACCACCGGGGTCCGGGTTTCGGGGGACGAGCACCGGGCAGCAGCCCATGCTCCGCCGTTGATCTGACACCATTCCCCGGGGGCCCCGTTCGGCGGATGGACAGGGCTCGTTCGGAAAGACTTGCGACCAGGGGACGGATGGGACCGCGCAGTGCGGGGCTACGAACGCCAGGAGCGAGAGCCGGCGGCTGACGTCGACCACCTCTCTCGGTTCGAGGCCGAGATGGATCGGCTGAAGACCGAGCGGGAGAAGGCGATCCAGCACGCCGAGGACCTCGGCTACCAGGTCGAGGTGCTGCGCGCCAAGCTGCACGAGGCGCGCCGCACCCTCATGTCCCGCCCCGACTTCGGCGGCGGCGACATCGGCTACCAGGCCGAACAGATGCTGCGCAACGCCCAGATGCAGGCCGACCAGCTGCGTCAGGACGCCGAGCGCGAGCTGAGCCAGGTCCGCGCCCAGACCCAGCGCATCCTCCAGGAGCACGCCGAACAGGCCGCGCGCCTCCAGGCGGAGCTGCACCAGGAGGCGGTCACCCGCCGCCAGCAGCTCGACCAGGAGCTGGCCGAGCGCCGCCAGACCGTCGAGTCGCACGTCAACGAGAACGTGGCGTGGGCCGAGCAGCTGCGCGCCCGCACCGAGTCGCAGGCCCGCCGGCTCCTGGAGGAGTCCCGCGCGGAGGCCGAGCAGGCCATGGCCGCCGCCCGCGCGGAGGCCGAGCGGCTCACCACCGAGGCCCGCCAGCGGCTCACCGCCGACTCCGAGGCGGCCCGCGCGGAGGCCGAGCAGCTGCTGCGCCGGGCCCGTGCGGACGCCGAACGTCTCATCGAGACCGCCTCCACGCAGGCCCAGGAGGCCACCGACCACGCCGAGCAGCTGCGCACCTCCACGGCCACCGAGTCGGACTCCGCCCGCCGCCAGGCCACCGAGCTGAGCCGGGCCGCCGAACAGCGGATGACGGAGGCCGAGGAGGCGCTGCGCAAGGCGCAGGCCGAGGCCGAGAAGCTGCTGACCGAGGCGAAGACCGAGGCGGAGAAGACCCTCGCCGGCGCCAAATCGGCCAACGACCAGCGGATGCAGACCGCCAAGGAGCAGGTCGCCCGGCTGGTCAACGAGGCCAACGAAGAGGCCGAGGCGACCAAGTCGGCAGCCGAGCAGATCGTCGCCGACGCCCGCGCCGAGGCCGAGCGGATCGTCGAGGAGGCCTCCGAGAAGGCCCGCACGATCACCGCCGAGGAGAGCGCGACCCAGCTCTCCAAGGCCGCCAAGACCGCCGAGGACGTCCTCAACAAGGCGGCCGAGGAAGCCCGTAACACCACGAAGTCCGCCGCCGAGGAGGCCGAGCGGATCCGCACCGAGGCCGAGGCCGAGGCGGACCGGCTGCGCGCCGAGGCGCACGACATCGCCGAGCAGCTCAAGGGCTCCGCGAAGGACGACACCAAGGAGTACCGCGCCAAGACGGTCGAGCTCCAGGAGGAGGCCCGGCGGCTGCGCGGCGAGGCCGAGCAGCTGCGCGCCGACGCGGTCGCCGAGGGCGAGAAGATCCGCGCGGAGGCCCGCAAGGAGGCCGTCCAGCAGATCGAGGAGGCCGCCCGGACCGCCGAGGAGGTCCTCTCCAAGGCCAAGGCGGACGCCGACGAGCTGCGCCAGAGCGCGACCGCCGACAGCGAGAAGGTCCGCACCGAGGCCATCGAGCGCGCCACCACGCTGCGCCGGCAGGCCGAGGAGACCCTGGAGCGCACCCGCAAGGAGGCCGAGCGGCACCGCGCGGAGATCGTCGAGCAGTCCGAGGGCATCAAGAACGACGCCGAGCAGGCCGCGCGCGAGCTGCGCGAGGAGACCGAGCGGGGCATAGAGGCCCGGCGCGCCGAGGCGGCCGACGAGCTGACCCGGCTGCACACCGAGGCCGAGGAGCGCCTCGCCGCCGCCGAGCAGGCGCTCACCGAGGCCCGCGAGGAGGCCGCGCGGATCCGCCGCGAGGCCGGCGAGGAGAGCGAGCGGCTGCGTTCGGAGGCCGCCGAGCGGATCCGCACCCTGCAGCAGCAGGCCGAGGCGGAGGCCGAGCGGCTGCGCGACGAGGCCGCGTCCGACGCGTCCGCCTCCCGCGCGGAGGGCGAGGCCGTCGCCGTACGGCTGCGCAGCGAGGCCGCCGCGGAGGCGGAGCGGCTCAAGTCCGAGGCGCAGGACACCGCGGACCGGGTCCGGGCGGAGGCGCAGGCCGCCGCCGAGCGGCTCGCGACCGAGGCGTCCGAGACGCTGGCCGCCGCCCAGGAGGAGGCGGGCCGGCGGCTGCGCGAGGCCGAGGAGTACCTCGGCTCCGCCCGCCAGGAGGCCGACCAGGAGCGCGAGCGGGCCCGCGAGCAGAGCGAGGAGCTCCTCGCCTCCGCCCGCAACCGCGTCGAGGAGGCCCAGGCCGAGGCCGTACGGCTGGTCGAGGAGGCGGACCGGCGGGCCACCGAGATGGTCTCCGCCGCCGAGCAGCACGCCCAGCAGGTCCGCGACTCCGTCGCCGGGCTGCACGAGCAGGCGCAGGAGGAGATCACCGGGCTGCGCAGCGCCGCCGAGCACGCGGCCGACCGCACCCGGCGCGAGGCCCAGGAGGAGGCCGACCGGGTCCGCGCGGACGCCTACTCCGAGCGGGAGCGGGCGAGCGACGACGCGAGCCGGATCCGGCGCGAGGCGGCCGAGGAGACGGACGCCGCCAAGGCGCTCGCCGAGCGCACCGTCTCGGACGCGATCGCGGAGGCCGAGCGGCTGCGCTCGGAGTCCGCCGAGCACGCCCAGCGGGTGCGCACCGAGGCCTCGGACACCATCGCCCAGGCCGACCAGGACGCCTCCCGCGCCCGGGCGGACGCCCGTGAGGACGCCAACCGCATCCGCTCGGACGCGGCGACCCAGGCCGACACCCTCATCACCGAGGCGCGCGCCGAGGCGGAGCGGCTCACCGAGGAGACCATCACCGACACCGACCGGCTGCGCACGGAGACGGTCGCCGAGGCGGAGCGGGTGCGCGCCGAGTCGGTGGCCCAGGCCGAGCGGCTGATCGGGGAGGCCTCCGGGGACGCGGAGCGGCTGCGTGCCGAGGCCGCCGAGACGGTGGGCCAGGCCCAGCAGCACGCGGAGCGGATCCGCAGCGAGTCCGAGCGGGTCAGGGCGAAGGCCGCGGCCGACGCCGAGGAGCTGGTCAACTCCGCGCGAGAGGAGGCCGAGCGCACCCTCGACGAGGTCCGCAAGGACGCGGCCAAGCGCCGCCAGGACGTGGCCGAGCAGGTCGACACGCTCATCACCGAGACCACCGCCGAGGCGGACAAGCTGCTCACCGAGGCGCAGCAGCAGGCACAGAAGACCACCGCGGACGCGGAGGCGCAGGCCGACACCATGGTGGGCGCGGCCCGCAAGGAGGCCGACCGGCTGGTCTCCGAGGCGACGGTCGAGGGCAACTCCATGGTGGAGAAGGCCCGTACGGACGCGGACGAGCTGCTCGTCGGCGCCCGCCGGGACGCGACCGCCATAAGGGAGCGCGCCGAGGAGCTGCGCGACCGGATCACCAGCGAGATCGAGGCGCTGCACGAACGGGCCCGCCGTGAGGCCGCCGAGACGATGAAGTCGACCGGCGACCGCTGCGACGCGCTCATCAAGGCCGCCGAGGAGCAGCTCGCCAAGGCGCAGGCGAAGGCGAAGGAGCTGGTGTCGGAGGCCAACTCCGAGGCCGGCAAGGTGCGGATCGCCGCCGTCAAGAAGGCCGAGGGTCTCCTGAAGGAGGCCGAGCAGAAGAAGTCGATGCTCGTGCGGGAGGCCGAGGAGCTCAAGGCCGAGGCGATCCGCGAGGCACGGCGCACGGTCGAGGAGGGCAAGCGCGAGCTGGAGGTCCTCGTCCGGCGCCGTGAGGACATCAATGCGGAGATCTCCCGTGTCCAGGACGTCCTGGAGGCGTTGGAGTCTTTCGAGGCCCCTTCGGCGGGCAAGGACGGTGGCGTCAAGGCGGGCGCGACGGTCGGCGCCCCTCGTTCGGGTAAGCCGTCGGACAGCTGACTGACAGGCTGGATCCGGTGTCTTCTGGGGCCTTTGACCAAGTTTTTGGCAAGCCGTCCAGGGGTCAGCCACTCAAAAGGGGTGTCATTCTCCAGATCAAACACGTATCCGCTCGATGACACACCGCTTCGGCCCCTAGGATTCCCCCTATCACCTCACCGGTCTCATTTGACAGGAACCCCATGAGCGACACTTCCCCCTACGGCTTCGAGCTTGTGCGGCGTGGGTACGACCGCGCTCAGGTGGACGAACGGATCTCCAAGCTCGTCTCCGACCGTGACAGCGCTCTCTCCCGCATCACCGCCCTGGAAAAGCGCATCGAGGAGCTCCACCTCGAGACGCAGAACGCCCAGGCCCAGGTAAGCGACGCCGAGCCGTCGTACGCCGGCCTCGGCGCGCGTGTCGAGAAGATCCTCCGCCTCGCCGAGGAGGAGGCCAAGGATCTGCGCGAGGAGGCCCGTCGCGCCGCCGAGCAGCACCGCGAGCTCGCCGAGTCCGCGGCCCAGCAGGTCCGCAACGACGCAGAATCGTTCGCTGCGGAGCGCAAGGCCAAGGCCGAGGACGAGGGCGTCCGGATCGTCGAGAAGGCGAAGGGCGACGCCTCCCAGCTGCGTTCCGAGGCCCAGAAGGACGCGCAGTCCAAGCGCGAGGAGGCGGACGCCCTCTTCGAGGAGACCCGTGCGAAGGCCGCGCAGGCCGCCGCCGACTTCGAGACGAACCTCGCCAAGCGCCGGGAGCAGTCCGAGCGCGACCTGGCGTCCCGTCAGCAGAAGGCGGAGAAGCGCCTCGCGGAGATCGAGCACCGCGCGGAGCAGCTGCGCCTGGAGGCCGAGAAGCTGCGTACCGACGCCGACCGCCGCGCCCGCCAGACGGTGGAGACCGCGCAGCGCCAGGCCGAGGACATCGTGGCCGACGCCAACGCCAAGGCGGACCGCATCCGTTCGGAGTCCGAGCGGGAGCTGGCGGCTCTGACGAACCGTCGCGACTCGATCAATGCCCAGCTGACGAACGTCCGCGAGATGCTCGCCACGCTCACGGGTGCCGCGGTGGCCGCCGCCGGTTCCCCGGTCGAGGACGAGCCGATCTCCCGTGGGGTTCCGGCCCAGCAGTCCCGGTAACACCGCCTGACGGCACCACGAAGGCCCGTACCGTCTCCCCCGGAGGTGCGGGCCTTCGTCGCGCCCGGGGCGCGGGAGGGGCCCGCGGGGCGGCTTTCTCGTTTCTTGCCGTGTTCGTCGGTCTCCGTTTGCCCATACGAGTGGCATCCGCCGAGGCCCGCACCTAGCGTGGTCGGCATGATCGAGCTGACGGGACTGACGAAGCGCTACGGCGAGAAGGTGGCGGTCAACAACCTCACCTTCACCGTCAGACCGGGCATCGTCACCGGCTTCCTCGGCCCCAACGGCGCCGGCAAGTCGACCACCATGCGCATGATGCTGGGCCTGGACCGGCCCACCGCCGGCGACGTCCGCATCGACGGCAAGCACTACGACCAGCTCAAGGACCCGCTGACGTACATCGGCGCCCTGCTGGACGCCAAGGCGATGCACGGCGGCCGCAGCGCCTTCAACCACCTGCTGTGCCTGGCGCAGAGCAACGGCATCCCGCGCAGGCGGGTCCACGAGGTGCTGGACACCGTGGGCCTGACCGCCGTGGCGAAGAAGAAGGCCAAGGGCTTCTCGCTCGGCATGGGGCAGCGGCTCGGGATCGCGGGCGCGCTGCTCGGCGACCCACGGATCCTGATGTTCGACGAGCCGGTCAACGGCCTCGACCCCGAGGGCATCCACTGGATCCGCAATCTGATGAAGTCCCTTGCCGCGCAGGGCCGTACGGTCTTCGTCTCCTCGCACCTCATGAGCGAGATGGCGCTCACCGCCGACCACCTCGTGGTCATCGGACAGGGGCGGCTGCTCGCCGACACCTCCATGGCCGACTTCATCGCGCAGAACTCCCGTTCCTACGTGCGGATCCGCACCCCGCAGCGCGAGCGGCTGCTCGACGTCCTGCACGGCGCCGGGGTCACCGTCGTGGAGAGCGGCAACGGCACGCTGGAGGTCGACGGCGGCAAGTCCGAGCAGATCGGCGAGCTGGCCGCGCAGCACCAGATCGTGCTGCACGAGCTGAGCCCCCAACAGGCCTCCCTGGAGGAGGCGTTCATGCAGCTGACCGCCGAGTCGGTCGAGTACCACGCGCACAGCGACACGCCGCCCGAGCAGCAACAGGCCTGGGGCGACGCCTGGAAGGGGAAGTGACCATGGCGGCGACCCAGGTCATCCGCTCCGAGTGGACCAAGATCCGGTCGGTGGCGTCCACGGTGTGGACGCTCTCCCTCGCCGTGGTCGTCACCATCGGGCTCGGCATCCTGATCTCGGCCCTGTCGAAGAACGAGTTCGACTCCATGAGCCGCAAGGACCAGCTCTCCTTCGACCCGACCTTCATCAGCTTCGCCGGAATGAGCCTCGGCCAGCTGGCGATGATCGTGTTCGGGGTGCTGGTCGTCTCGAACGAGTACAGCACCGGCATGATCCGCACCTCGCTGGCCGCCGTGCCGCAGCGCGCCACCTTCCTGTTCAGCAAGATCGCGGTGGCCACCGGGCTCTGCCTCGTCGTCGGCCTGGTCACCAGCTTCGTCACCTTCTTCGTCGGACAGGCGATGCTCGGCTCGCACCGGGCGGAGATCGGTGACACCGGAGTGCTGCGCGCGGTCATCGGCGGCGGCCTCTACATGACCCTCATCGCGATGTTCTCCATGGGCGTGGCCGCGATGCTGCGCTCGCCGATGCTGTCGCTGGGCATCCTGATGCCGTTCTTCTTCCTGATCTCCAACATCCTCGGCAACGTCTCGGCGACGAAGAAGATCGGCCGGTTCCTGCCGGACCAGGCGGGCAGCAAGATCATGCAGGTGGTCACGCCGATCGACGACGACACTCCCTACGGTCCCTGGGGCGGGCTCGGGATCATGGCGCTGTGGGTGGTGGCCGCCCTGATCGGGGCGTATGTCCTGTTGAAGAAGCGGGACGCGTGACGCGGGAAGCCTTTGCTTTCATTTGAGCGGAACCGTCAGCGCCCCGATAAGCTCCTAACCCTTACGGGGGGCGTGTGCCCCGCTGTCCTGAACCTTGCGATGGGTGCGGAGCATGATCGAGGCAGTCGGCCTGACCAAGCGCTACGGCGACAAGACCGCTGTGTACAACCTTTCCTTCCAGGTACGTCCCGGTTCGGTGACCGGCTTCCTGGGCCCCAACGGCTCGGGCAAGTCCACGACCATGCGGATGATCCTGGGCCTGGACAACCCCTCGGCGGGTCAGGTCACGATCGGCGGCTACCCGTACCGCAGGCTGCCCAACGCGGCCCGGCAGGTCGGCGCGCTGCTCGACGCGAAGGCCGTGCACGGCGGACGGGCGGCCCGTAACCACCTGCTGTGCCTGGCCCAGCTCTCCGGGATCCCGGCCCGCCGGGTCGACGAGGTGCTGGGTGTGGTCGGCCTCCAGGACGTGGCCAGGAAGCGCTCCAAGGGCTTCTCGCTCGGCATGGGACAGCGGCTCGGCATCGCCGCCGCGCTCCTCGGCGACCCGCAGGTGCTGCTCTTCGACGAGCCGGTCAACGGGCTCGACCCCGAGGGCATCCTGTGGGTGCGCAACCTCATGAAGGCGCTGGCCGCCGAGGGCCGTACGGTCTTCGTCTCCTCCCACCTGATGAGCGAGATGGCGCTCACCGCGGACCATCTGATCGTCATCGGGCGCGGGCAGTTGCTGGCCGACATGAGCGTGCAGGACTTCATCGCCGCGAACTCCGCGGGGTTCGCGCGGGTGCGGACGCCGGACACCGAGCCGCAGCTGCGGGAGAAGCTGGCGGCCGCGCTCACCGAGGCCGGCGGGCATGTACTGCCGGAGCAGGACGGGGCGCTGCGGGTGACGGGGCTGGTCCTCCCCCGCATCAGCGATCTCGCGCACGAGGCGGACGTACGCCTGTGGGAGCTGTCGCCGCACCAGGCCTCGCTGGAGGAGGCGTACATGCGGATGACGCAGGGCGCGGTCGACTACCGCTCCACGATCGACCAGAAGGAGGGCCTGATGCAGCCCCTCCCTCCGGGGGCTCAGCCACCCATGCCGGTACCGGGCCAGGGCCAGCCGGGCTGGTACGCACCTCCGCCACCGCAGGGCGGCCCGCCCCACATGGGGCAGCCGGGAGGCCCGGGACCACAGGGTCAGCCGGGCGCGCCGATGTTCCAGGGGCAGCCGGGTGGTCCGGGGGCACAGGGACAGGCTGGTGGTTCGGTGGCGCAGGGACAGGCTGGTGGTTCGGTGGCGCAGGGACAGGCTTCCGCGCCGATGCTCCAGGGGCAGCCGGGTGCTCCGGTGGTGCAGGGGCAGCCCGGTGGTCCGGTTGTGCCCGGACAGCCGTACCAGCCGCCCACGGGCCCGTACGGCGGCCCCGGCGCCGCCGCCCCCAACCCGTACGCCCAGCCGGGCCCCGCGGCCCCGCAGACGCCCGCTCCGTCGGCCCAGCCGCCCGCTCCGGCAGCCCCGCAGGGACAGGCACCGGCCGGGAGGCAGGCACCCGTCGAGGGCCAGGCGCTCACCGCCGCCTCCGCCCCGCAAGGCCAGGGTCCCGCACCCGCCGTCGCCCCGCAGACCCCCGCACCGGCCTCCGCACTGCAGGGCCCCGCGCCCACCCCCGTTCCCGCCCCGCAGGGACAGGCGTCCGCGGGGACCCACAGTTCCCCGCCCCCGCCGCCGGCCGCTTCCGCTCCGCGGGACTCCGCCGCCCAGCCCGTCGCGCCTGCCCCGCAGGGGGTCGCGCCCAAGACCGAGGACGCCCGATGAGCAGCCCCCAGCCCCCCGCGCCGCAGGCCGTCGCGCCGCAGGCCGTCGCGCCGCAGGCCGTCGCGCCGCAGGCCGTCGCGCCGCAGGCCGCCGCTCCGCACTGGCAGGCGGCCGGTGGGGGCGCGTACCCCGGGTACACCTCGCCGATCCCCGTCGTGCGGACGCATCTCGGGCACGCGATCGCCTCGGAGTGGACGAAGATCCGGTCCGTGCGCTCCACGATCTGGACGCTGGGCGTGTTCGTGCTGCTCGTCGTCGGGATCGGCCTGGCGGTCGCCGCGCTCATCGCCGCCAACGCCTCCCCCGAGAGCATGCGCGACCAGAACCCGCTGTCCTTCGGCTTCTTCGGACTGCTGCTCGGCAGCATGTGCGTCATGACGCTCGGCGTCCTGACCACCGCCTCGGAGTACGGCACCGGCATGATCCGCACCACGACGGTCGCCTGCCCCTCCCGCGCCCGGATCCTCGCGGCGAAGGCGATCGTGTTCTCCTCCGTCGCCTTCGTGGTCACCTTCGTCTCGGTCCTCGTCGTCGCCTTCGCGGACGTGGCCCTGCTGGACGGCGCCCGCACCCCCTCCGGCCAGGAGTGGCTGAAGGGCACCGTCGGCATCTCGCTCTACATCGCCCTGCTCGGCCTGCTGTCGCTGCTCGTCGGCTCGGTGATCCGGCACTCCGCGGGCGCGATCACCCTCATGATCGGCCTGGTGCTGGCCCCGCTCGTCATCGCGCTGTTCATGGTCGCGGAGTCCCTCCAGGGCCTGCGCGAGGCGCTGTTCGAGTACTCCATCCCGAACCAGCTCAGCGTCTTCTACTCCAACTCCCTCACCGAGAGCGGCCCTTCGGGCTGGGACCCGCTGTGGATCGCGCTCGGCGTGACGGCCGCCGCGTTCGCCGGGGCGTGGGCGCTGCTGGAGAACCGGGACGTGTGACCCGCTCTCCGGAAACCCTCTAGAACTTCGGCGCGTTACGGGACCGCTGCACCCGCGTGGTGCGGCGGTCCCGCGCGTTCCAGCAGGCCTTGTGCCAGTGCCGGCGCTCGTCGACGCCCGAGTGGTCGGGCCAGGCCACCACGTGCGGGACGCCGTCCGGGATCATCTGGTCGCAGCCCGGGCAGCGGTACGACTTGCCCTGCGCACTGGCCCCGGCGACATGCCGGACGTTCCACTCCTCGCCCTGCCAGTTCGTCGAGGACTGGAAGCCGCCGTAGCGGCCCGACCCGTCCGCGTCGGCGCCACGGCCGGACGGGTCCGACGAGCCGGAACCCTTGGGTCGGTTGCGACGCGGGGACACGGGACACCTCACGGGGCTATACAGGAAGCAGGGACCGTGTCCAGCCTACGCGGCGGGAGACGGGGTACGCGTAGGGAACCAACCCCCACAAGTCCCCCTCCGGGGCGACCCATTCTGAAGACAATCGGCAAATCTCTCCGCCAGGCCGTGTCCTCGGCACGTGTCAGGCGGTTATGCGGGTGGGGGAGCTCCGCGTCGGAGCCAAGGAAGCAGGAAAAGCACATGCACGTAGGAAGTTTCGTGTTGGCGGCCCAGTTCCCGGGACAGGGCCAGGGGGAGGCGCTGCACCGCGCGGTCCGCTCGGCCGAGGTCGCGGAGGAGGCCGGCCTGGACGCCGTCTGGCTGGCCGAGCACCACTTCGTGCCGTACGGCACCTGCCCGTCGGCGATCACCCTGGCCGCGTTACTGCTGGGCCGCACCCGGCGGATCCGGGTCGGCACCGCGGTGAGCGTGCTGCCCACCGTCCATCCCGTCGCCCTCGGCGAGCAGGCCGCGCTGCTCCACATGACGAGCGGCGGGCGCTTCTCGCTGGGCGTGGGGCGCGGTGGGCCGTGGGTCGACCTGGAGGTGTTCGGCTCCGGTCTTAAGGCGTACGAGAAGGGGTTCCCGGAATCACTCGATCTGCTGGTGCGCTGGCTGCGCGAGCCCTCCGTCGGGGCCGCCGGCGAGCGCTACCGCTTCCGTGAAGTGCCCGTCGTACCCAGGCCGTCGGAGTCGCTGACGGACGCCGAGGGGCCCGAGGTGGTCGTCGCCTGCACCTCCCCGGCGAGCGTCCGGCTGGCCGCCGAGCGCGGGCTGCCGATGCTGCTCGGGATGCATGTCGGGGACGAGGAGAAGGCCGAGATGGTCGCCCTGTGGCGCAGGCTCGCGCGCGCGGCGGGACGGTCACCGGAGGAGACCGAGAAGGCGGCCCATGTCTCCGCCGGGGTCTGCCAGATCGCGGACCGCCGTACCGACGCCGTGGAGGCGCTGGTGAAGGCGATGCCGGGCTGGCTCAGGCAGGGGCTCGGCGCCCATGTCACGGTGGACGGCCGGGCCCGGCAGATGCGCGATCCGGTGGCCTACACCGAACTCCTCTGCGGGCTGCACCCGGTGGGCACCCCGCGGCTGTGCGCCGACCGCCTGGCGGCCACCGCGGAACGGACGGGCATCTCCCGCTTCGCCCTGCTGGTGGAGGGCTCGGGAGACCTCGCGGCCACCGAGGAGAACGTACGACGGCTCGGTGCCGAAGTGCTCCCGCACCTCGGGTGAGCGCCACGGAAAGCTTGCCGCCCCGGACTGATCGCACCTCCCGCGTCCGGAGCGGCAAGCAGGCGGCACTGCTCAGCAGTCCCTGAACTCCGGGGACTGGTTGAGCAGTTGGCTGCGCACCGAGGTGAAGCGGGCCAGTGTCTCGTCGACCGAGGCATCCAGCGGGAACACCGCCACCCGGTGGCAGTTCTGGAAGGCCAGCCGCACTCCGAAGTGCCGCTGCAGGGCGCCGCGTATCGCGTCACTCGCGAGCGCACGCAGCAGCTGACCGCGTGCCTGCTCGTCCGGCGGGGGCGTCTGGTTGTCGGCGAACGCTCCGCCGTCGACCTTCAGCTGGGCCACCAGGGAGCCGATCATCTCCCATGCGTAGGGCAGGGAGGTCCGGACGCAGTCGACGAATTCCGCTTCGTCGACCTCGCCTCGCTCGGCCTTCTCGAGTAGGGCCGGTGAGACGTCGAGCGACATGGGTTCTCCTCTCGCACCCCCGAGTTCCTCAGGGGTTGCCGGACAGATAAGGGAGTCCGCGCTGCTGGACACTCTCAGTACACGCATCGCGACCTCCCGTTTACTACGGTAGGCAACGGACCGTGACGGCACCAGGAGAATGCGCACATAGGGCGCTCCCAATAGGCACACAATCGGCCACAAGTGAACAGGGGTCTTCCGGAGTCCTCTGGGCCGAATCGCGTGGACATGCGCCCGTCGAGTAGCGTTGCCGACCATGCGTCTCGTCATTGCCCGGTGTTCCGTCGACTACGCGGGCCGGCTCACCGCCCACCTGCCCTCGGCCCCCCGTCTGATCCTGGTGAAGGCCGACGGGAGCGTCTCCATCCATGCGGACGACCGCGCCTACAAGCCTCTGAACTGGATGTCGCCGCCCTGCACGTTGAAGGAGGGGACCGGGGACTTTCCCGAGGGCGCCGTCGGCGTCTGGACCGTCATCAACAAGGCGGGCGAGAAGCTCATCATCACGATGGAGGAGATCCTCCACGACTCCTCGCACGAACTCGGCGTGGATCCCGGCCTGATCAAGGACGGCGTGGAAGCACACCTCCAGGAGCTACTCGCCGACCGCATCGAAACCCTCGGCGAGGGCTACACGTTGATCCGGCGCGAGTACATGACGGCCATCGGGCCCGTCGACATCCTCTGCCGGGACGCCGAGGGGCAGACCGTCGCGGTCGAGATCAAGCGGCGCGGCGAGATCGACGGCGTGGAGCAACTCACCCGCTACCTCGACCTGTTGAACCGCGACCCCCATCTCGCCCCGGTCCGCGGCGTGTTCGCGGCGCAGGAGATCAAGCCCCAGGCCCGCGTCCTCGCCACGGACCGCGGCATCGGCTGCGCGGTCCTGGACTACGACGCGCTGCGCGGGATCGAGGACGACAAGCTGCGGCTGTTCTGAGACCGAGTTCTTTCCGTCCTACGACGACGAAGGCCGGGTCCGTGACGCGGACCCGGCCTTCTTTGCGCCTGTACGTCAGATGATCTGCTGCGAACTGCTCGGCGAGACGGCGGTGCTGGTCCCCGGGGCGGCGGAACTGCTCGTCTCGACCGGGGTGGTGGGCGCCGTGCCGCTGGCGTTGTCGGAGGTCGACGGGGTCACGGTCGGGGTCGCGGGGTCGGTCGGCGACTGAGACGTCTCGGACTCCGTCGGTGTCGGCGTCCCGGGATCGGACGAACCGCCGGACGGTGTCGTCGTAGGCCTGGTCGAGCTCGACGACGGCCTCGGTGTCGTCGGCCGGGTAGAACTCGACGAACTGCCGCCCTGCGTCCCACTCGGCCGCCCCGAAGGCCGCGCCGCATCCGTGGGCGTCGGATCATCGGACGTCCCCCACGTCCCGTCCGGTCCCGGATCCGTCGGCCGGGACGTCGCCGTCCCCGTGTCTCCGGATTCCCCGTCGCTCGGCGCGTCCGCGCCCAGGTTGCCGTCGTCGATGCCCACACTGGCCGAAGGGTTCACGCTGACCTGGTCGGACGGGTTGTTGGCGTCGTTGTCGGAGGTCGCGCCGAGTGTGACCACCGTGCCGAGCACGGCGACCAGCAGGGCGCCCGCGCCGGCCGCGACGAGGTTGCGCTTGGCGAGCCCCTTCAGGCCGCCCCGCAGCTTGTTGTGCGCGGCCGGTCCGGGCGTGGGTGAGGCGACCGTGCGGTGCACGACCACCGTCTGGGACTCGCCGACCGGCGGGAAGGCCGTACGGATGCCTCCCGGCGGGGACGCCGACTCCTCGTGGCGCGCGTCGGGCACCTCCTCCCCCGCCGTCGCGCCGAGTCCGAGCGGCACACCGGAGCGGTCGGCGACCAGCGCGAGGGCGCGGCGACCCGCCACGGTGCCCCGCTTGTCGGCGAGCGCCCCGCGGAGCCCGAGGGCGGCCTCCAGCTCGGCCCGGGCCCGGTCGTACTGTCCGTCGCAGAGCGCGAGGACGCCCAGTTCGTGGTGGAAGTAGGCCTGTTCGGACACCTCGCCGGCGAGCTGTGCGGCCTCCGTACCGGAGCGCAGCACCCGCTCCCAGGCGCCCCAGTGGCCGCCCGAGGCGAACGCGGGCGCGGCCGTG
Source organism: Streptomyces sp. NPDC047072 (assembly GCF_040643855.1). Lineage (NCBI taxonomy): Bacteria > Bacillati > Actinomycetota > Actinomycetes > Kitasatosporales > Streptomycetaceae > Streptomyces > Streptomyces sp. NPDC047072. Next base: position 38,240 of record NZ_JBEYVC010000037.1, read on the forward strand.
CGGGCCAGCTGCACGGCGACGCTCTCCTCGCCCTCGGCGGGCGGCACGGTCGCGGGGACGAGGACCGCGAGCGCGGCGAGCAGGGCGTCGGCCTCGGCGCACACCCGCTCCGGGGTGACCGAGGGGTGCCCGGCCCACCAGGCGTAGTGCTGGGCGGCGGTGCGGGCGGGGGTCTCGACGTCGTCGCCGTATCCGGCGGCCTCCAGCTGGGCGAGGACGCCCGCGGCGAGCCGGTAGCGGGCGCCGACCGGGGAGACGAGCCCGCAGTCGGCGAGTTCGCCGAGGGCGGCGTCCGCGTGGGTGTCGCCGACCAGCGCGGGCAGGTGGGCCTGGTGCGGCACCTCGCCGCCGAGCGCGACGGCGAACCGCAGGGTGGCCCGCGCGGACTCGCTCAGCCGGGCGGCGAGCAGGGGTGCGGGCGCGGCGGCCTCGCCGAGCGCCGGCAGGGGTATCCGCTCCTCGTCCTCGGCGGCGAGCGGCGCGTCGACCGGGCCCAGGGCGTCCGCGAAGACGCCGAACTCGTCGACGGCCCGGGCGTCGGCCCGCTGCCGGTCGCGCTGCCCGAGCAGGGCGCCGGCCTGGACGAAGCGCAGCGGCAGGCCCTCGGACTCGAACCAGAGGTCGCCCGCCCAGTTCGACTCCTCCTCGGTGAGCGCGCGGCCGACCACGCGCTCCAGGATGTCCACACAGTCGGCGCGCTCCAGTCCGGCGAGGAAGACCTCCTCGACGGCGGACTCGGCGGACGGCGCGGGCACCTCCGGCGTGGCGCCGAGCAGGAAGGCGCACTCGGGCGTGGCGTCGAGCAATTCGTCGAGCCGGGCGCCGCCGAACGCCAGGTCGTCCAGGACGACGACGGCGCCGATCTCCCGGACATGGCCGAGCAGTTCGTCCGGGTCCGGCCGGTACAGCGGCGAGTCGAAGACGGCGTAGAAGAGGTCGTACAGCAGCTCCTGCGCGGTGCGGCCGAAGCCGTTCAGGCGGACGACGCCGTCGGGAGCGAGGTCCGCGCAGTCCTCGGCGACGAGGTCGAGCAGGCCCGTGCGGCCGGAGCCGGCCGGGCCGGTCAGCCGGACCGAGCGGCCGCGCGCGAGCAGCCGTACGAGACGTTCGCGGTCGTCCTGGCGGGCCAGGAGCGGCAGGGCGGTGCGGGTGGGGCCGGGCGGCACCGGCGGCCGGGCCGCGCGGTCCACCTCGGCACGCTGGGCGGCGCCGTACTTCTCGGGACGGGCGGGCCGCTCCCCGGGCGGGCAGGCCTCGATCTCGCTGCCGTCGACGGGGTTGACGGTGAGCAGGTGGTCGCCCACGACGAGCTGCACGGTGCGGGCGAGCGTGGGCGAGTGCTGGCCGAAGTCGGTTGTCAGGGGGTCCCTGGGCGGGCGCTGGCGGGGCGCGTCGGCGTCTCCGTCATGGCCGTACTCCTCAGGTCCCCGGTTGTTCGGGTCCATAGGTCAAGCCCCCCAAAAGCGTCTCGTGTGCCGTCAGTGGCCCCTCCCGGCCTGCAGCACACAGCGCTGTCGCTTCTGGTCCGGGCCCGCCGACCGGTATGCAGGCAGCGGGCGACCGAACCCTAAACCTTCGCACAGTATCTACGACAGCCCGGGGTACCGCGCCGTCCGAGACGTCACAGTCTCGTGAGAATTGCGCGCGCCGCGTGGTTCACACGCGGGGCAGCGCCTCCGCGTGGATGCCGCCCTCGATCGCCAGGATGCGGTGCAGCCGGGTGGCGACCAGCAGCCGCTGCATCTGCGGCGGTACGTCGCGCAGCACCAGGCGGCGGCCGCAGCGGCCGGCCCGGCGGTGTGCCCCCATGATCACTCCGAGACCGGTGGCGTCCCAGGAGTCCAGCTCGGACAGATCCAGCACCAGGTCGCCGGCGCCGTCGTCGACGGCCGAGTGCAGGACCGTACGGGCGTCCGCCGCGCTGCGGACGTCGAGGCGGCCCCCGACGACCAGCTCGGCGTGGTCGCCCCTGATGTACATATGCGCTCCCCGAGAGTGCGTGTCGTACTCCGCGAATGTGATGTCCAGTGATGACACCTCTGACTGCGGGAAGCAGCCGGAGGTTGCCGTCTGTAAGCGAACCGATACCGAATTCACCCTCAGGAGCGAGACCTGTGGGGCGTGTGCGGTTTCGGTAAGCGATCAGTACGTGTAGAAGCCCTGCCCGCTCTTGCGTCCGATGTCACCGGCGTCCACCATCCGGCGCATCAGCTCCGGCGGGGCGAACTTCTCGTCCTGGCACTCGGTGTAGATGTTGCCGGTGGCGTGCAGCAGGATGTCGACGCCGGTCAGGTCCGCCGTGGCCAGCGGGCCCATCGCGTGGCCGAAGCCCAGCTTGCAGGCGAGGTCGATGTCCTCGGCGCTCGCCACGCCCGACTCGTAGAGTTTGGTCGCCTCGACGACGAGCGCCGAGATGAGCCGGGTGGTCACGAACCCCGCGACGTCGCGGTTGACGACGATGCAGGTCTTGCCGACCGACTCGGCGAACTCCCGCGCGGTGGCGAGGGTTTCGTCGCTGGTCTTGTAGCCGCGGACCAGCTCGACGAGCTGCATCATCGGCACGGGTGAGAAGAAGTGCACGCCGACGACCCGCTCGGGCCGTTCGGTGGCCGCCGCGATCTTGGTGATCGGGATGGCGGAGGTGTTGGAGGCGAGCACGGTGTCGTCCCGCACGATCCGGTCGAGCGCGCGGAAGATCTCGTGCTTGACCTCCAGCTTCTCGAAGACCGCCTCGACGACGACGTCGGCGTCCGCGGCGGCGTCCAGGTCGGTGGTCGCGGTGATCCGGGCGAGCGCGGCGTCGGCGTCGTGCGCCTCCATCCGGCCCTTGCTCACGAACTTGGCGTACGACGCCTCGATGCCGTCGGTACCCCGCTTCAGCGCCTCGTCGGTGACGTCACGCAGGACGACGTCCCAGCCCGCCTGAGCGGAGACCTGGGCGATCCCGGAACCCATCAAGCCGGCGCCGATGACGGCAAGCTTCCGTGCCACTGTTGCGACTCCCCTTTGAAACGCACGCACCCGTGTTGACATTGCCTCTTTCGCGGACACTAGCGCTCGTGAGGTGCTGTGTGACCGGTAAGTAATGCGCGTCACGTCTCATCTGACGGACATCACACCGGATGGGGTCAGGAGCGGTCTCGTACGGCGTAGTTGAGGACCTTCTCGCTCAACGGCTCCTCGATGTCGTCCAGAAGGACGAACACCTCTCGGCACACTTCGTCCGAATTGCGCCCGGCGACCGTCTCAGCGGATCCAGCCGATCTGACCGCCGATCAGTCCGACCAGCGGGTCACGGGGAGCGGCTCCGGTCTCCTCGTGGATGCAGCGCATGAAGCGGCCACACTGCTCGCGCCGGCCGACGGTCTGGTGATCGTCGACAAGGGCGTGGTCGTGGCGGAGGGCACCCCGACCCGACCGCGCTGAAGCTGCGGTACGGCGGCTCGATCGACGCCCCCTCCAGGACACCTTCCGCGCCATCACCGGCGTAGCCGTACAGGAAACCCATGCTTCTCCACGACACCGCACTCATGTACGGCCGCTACCTCCGCCAGTCCCTCCGCTGATGCCGCTGCCGTACCTGGAGAAGAGCGCGGGCATCGTCGACCGGATGCGGGTCACGCCCGTCAGCCGGCCCGGGCTGCTGCTGGGCCGGGCCGTGCTGCTGGTGCCGGCCGCGCCGGCGATGAAGGTGCGCGAGACGCGTGCGTCGGCGCGTACACGACCGGTCACATGCTGTACGGCGTGCTCGCCGTGACGGTCGGCACACGCGTGTTCCGTTCCGCCGGGTCGTAATTACGCTGGGCCCATGGTCAATCTGACGCGCATCTACACCAGGACCGGCGACAAGGGCACCACCAACCTCGGCGACATGAGCCGGGTCGCCAAGACCGATCCCCGGATCTCCGCGTACGCGGACGCCAATGAGGCGAACGCCGTGATCGGTACGGCGATCGCCCTGGGCGGGCTCGGCGAGGAGGTCGTCAAGGTCCTCACCCGCGTCCAGAACGACCTGTTCGACGTGGGCGCGGACCTGTCGACGCCGGTGGTGGAGAACCCGGAGTTCCCGCCGCTGCGGGTCGAGCAGTTCTACGTCGACAAGCTGGAGGCGGACTGCGACCGCTTCAACGAGCAGTTGGAGAAGCTCCGCTCCTTCATCCTTCCGGGGGGAACTCCGGGCGCGGCCCTGCTCCACCAGGCCTGCACGGTCGTACGACGCGCCGAGCGCTCCACATGGACGGCCCTGGAAGCCCACGGCGACACCATGAACCCCCTCACCGCGACCTACCTCAACCGCCTCTCCGACCTCCTGTTCATCCTGGCCCGCTACGCCAACAAGGAGGTCGGGGACGTGCTGTGGGTGCCGGGCGGGGAGCGCTGAGCGCTGCGCGGCCGGGTCCAAGCGCCCGTGTCGGCACAGGAGTTGGGGGTCTGAAACCCCGAAGCACCGCCGTATACAAGAGTGGTCCAGACCTATTGACCGCTGGTCCAGACCTTTCTATTCTCACGGCACCGTGGGTGTGAAGGCTCAGTCACGCCCCCAACTCCCCGTGAGGAGGCGCATGATGCGCTTCAGACACAGAGCCGCGGCCGCTCTCGCGACCCTGTTGCTCCCCTTCGCCGGGCTGGTCGGGCTCGCCAGTCCCGCCCAGGCGGCGGCCTCCGCGACCGCCACCTACGCCAAGACCCAGGACTGGGGCACCGGCTTCGAGGGCAAGTGGACGGTGACCAACACCGGTACCACCAGCCTCAGTTCATGGACCGTCGAGTGGGACTACCCCTCCGGCACCTCCGTCACCTCCGCCTGGGACGCCGACGTCACCTCCTCCGGCACCCACTGGACCGCCAAGAACAAGTCCTACAACGGCACCCTCGCCCCCGGCGCCTCCGTCTCCTTCGGCTTCAACGGCGCGGGCTCCGGCTCCCCCTCCAACTGCAAGCTGAACGGCGGCAGTTGCGACGGCGGCACCACCAACCCCGGTGACAGCGCGCCCAGCGCCCCCGGCACCCCCACCGCCTCCGACATCACCAACACCTCGGCGAAGCTGAGCTGGAGCGCGGCCACCGACGACAACGGCGTCAAGAACTACGACGTGCTGCGCGACGGCACCAAGGTCGCGACCGTGACGACGACGTCGTACACGGACACCGCGCTGACCGCCGGCACCACCTACTCGTACACGGTCCAGGCCCGGGACACCGCCGACCAGACCGGCCCGGCCAGCGGCGCGGTCTCGGTGACCACCACCGGCACCACCGACCCGCCGCCGAGCACCGGCGACAAGGTCAAGCTCGGCTACTTCACCGAGTGGGGCGTCTACGGCCGCAACTACCACGTCAAGAACCTGGTCACCTCGGGCTCGGCGGCGAAGATCACCCACATCAACTACGCCTTCGGCAACGTCAAGGACGGCAAGTGCGTCGTCGACGACACCTACGCCGCCTACGACAAGGCGTACACCGCCGACCAGTCCGTCTCCGGTGTCGCCGACACCTGGGACCAGCCGCTGCGCGGCAACTTCAACCAGCTGCGCGAGCTGAAGGCCAAGTACCCGAACATCAAGGTGCTTTACTCCTTCGGCGGCTGGACCTACTCCGGCGGCTTCGCCCAGGCCGCCGCCAACCCGGCCGCGTTCGCGGCGAGTTGCAAGTCGGTCATCGAAGACCCGCGCTGGGCCGACGTGTTCGACGGCATCGACATCGACTGGGAGTACCCGAACGCCTGCGGTCTGACCTGCGACACCAGCGGGGCCGCCGCCTTCAAGAACCTGATGTCGGCGCTGCGCACGGAGTTCGGCTCCAGCTACCTGGTCACCGCGGCCATCACCGCGGACGGCTCCTCCGGCGGCAAGATCGACGCGGCCGACTACGGCGGCGCCTCTCAGTACGTCAACTGGTACAACGTGATGACGTACGACTACTTCGGCGCCTGGGCCACCACCGGCCCGACGGCCCCGCACTCCCCGCTCACCTCGTACTCCGGCATCCCGACCGCGGGCTTCAACTCCGCCGACGCGATCGCCAAGCTGAAGTCCAAGGGCGTGGCCTCCAGCAAGCTCCTGCTCGGCATCGGCTTCTACGGCCGCGGCTGGACCGGAGTCACCCAGGCGGCCCCCGGCGGCACGGCCACCGGACCCGCGCCCGGCACCTACGAGCAGGGCATCGAGGACTACAAGGTCCTCAAGACGTCCTGCCCGGCCACCGGCACCATCGCGGGCACGGCGTACGCCTACTGCGGCAACAACTGGTGGTCGTACGACACTCCCGCGACCATCGCCGGCAAGATGACCTGGGCCAAGAACCAGGGCCTGGGCGGCGCGTTCTTCTGGGAGTTCAGCGGCGACACCAGCAACGGAGAGCTGGTGAGCGCGATCAGCAACAACCTGTGAGCACTACGCGACATTGACGCGCTGACCGGGCGGGGCTGCCTCAAGCCACGCGAGGAAACCGGTCAGCGCGTCTTCGCTCATGGCGAGTTCGAGACGCGTGCCCCGGTGCAGGCAGGTGAGCACGATGGCGTCGGAGAGGAGAGCCAGCTCCTCCTCGCCCTCGGGGAGGCGTCGGCCGGCCACCTCGATCGCGGCGCGCTCCAGGATCCGGCGCGGGCGGTATGCGTAGGAGAAGACCCGGTACCACTCGACGCGGTCGCCGTTGTAGCGGGCGACGCCGTAGCTCCAGCCTTTTCCGCTGGTGTCGGTCTTCTCCGGCACGTCCCAGCGCAGCGAACAGTCGAAGGTGCCGCCGGAGCGCTGGATGAGTCTGCGGCGCAGACCGAAGACGAACAGGCCCAGTACCACCAGGGCCACGACAATTCCGCACACAGTCAGAGCGAGGACCATCGACACCGACCTCCTCGTCTCCTAGGTACCGAAAACAGATAACGGAACGGAAAAAACATCCAGATCTGCCACAGCCGCGGTCGGCTCCGGATCGCTCCGGTGCCGACCGCGGCTGAGTGACGTCATACAGCTCCGCGCTGATTCAGCGCGCCGTCGCCGCGCGCAGTCGTACGTCCGCGCGGCGCTCGGCGACCTCGTCGCCCTCCGCCTTCGCGCGCTCCAGCTCGCGCTCCGCGCGCTGGACGTCGATCTCGTCCGACAGCTCGGCGATCTCGGCCAGCAGCGACAGCTTGTTGTCGGCGAACGAGATGAATCCGCCGTGCACCGCGGCGACGACCGTCCCGCCGTCGCTCGTACGGATGGTCACCGGGCCCGACTCCAGCACACCGAGCAGCGGCTGGTGACCGGGCATGACGCCGATGTCGCCGGACGTGGTGCGCGCGACGACCAGGGTGGCCTCGCCGGACCAGACCTCTCGGTCGGCCGCGACCAGGGCGACGTGCAGCTCAGCAGCCAAAGTGGCTCCTCGGGTCACCACCCGGCGGTTGTGCCGGGTGTTGGTTACAAGTCTAGTAGGCATGGATGAGGGGGCGGGACGTGCCCCGCCCCCTCATCAAGAGCTCAAAGGCTCACGCGGACCCGTGCGTCAGGAGACGCCCAGCTCCTTGGCGTTGTTCTTCAGGTCCTCGATACCACCGCAGAGGAAGAACGCCTGCTCCGGGAAGTGGTCGAAGTCACCGTCGATGATCGCGTTGAACGCGGTGATCGACTCGTCCAGCGGCACGTCCGAACCGTCGACGCCGGTGAACTGCTTGGCGACGTGGGTGTTCTGGGACAGGAAGCGCTCGACGCGGCGGGCACGCTGGACGACCAGCTTGTCCTCCTCGCTGAGCTCGTCGATGCCGAGGATCGCGATGATGTCCTGGAGGTCCTTGTACTTCTGGAGGATCCCCTTGACGCGCATGGCCGTGTTGTAGTGATCGGCCGCGATGTACCGCGGGTCGAGGATCCGGGACGTGGAGTCCAGCGGGTCCACGGCCGGGTAGATGCCCTTCTCGGAGATCGGACGGGACAGAACCGTCGTCGCGTCGAGGTGGGCGAAGGTGGTGGCCGGGGCCGGGTCGGTCAGGTCGTCCGCGGGGACGTAGATCGCCTGCATCGAGGTGATCGAGTGACCACGGGTCGAGGTGATGCGCTCCTGGAGGAGACCCATCTCGTCGGCCAGGTTCGGCTGGTAGCCCACCGCGGAGGGCATCCGGCCGAGCAGGGTCGAGACCTCGGAACCGGCCTGCGTGAAGCGGAAGATGTTGTCGATGAAGAACAGCACGTCCTGCTTCTGCACATCGCGGAAGTACTCCGCCATGGTCAGACCGGCGAGGGCCACGCGCAGACGGGTGCCCGGGGGCTCGTCCATCTGGCCGAAGACCAGCGCGGTCTTGTCGATGACGCCCGAGTCGGCCATCTCCTCGATGAGGTCGTTGCCCTCACGGGTGCGCTCACCGACACCGGCGAACACGGAGACACCGTCGTGGTTGTTGGCGACGCGGTAGATCATCTCCTGGATGAGCACCGTCTTGCCGACGCCGGCACCGCCGAACAGACCGATCTTTCCACCCTTGACGTACGGGGTGAGAAGGTCGATGACCTTGACGCCGGTCTCGAACATCTCGGTCTTCGACTCGAGCTCGTCGAAGTTCGGGGCCTTGCGGTGGATGCCCCAGCGCTCGCCCTCGTACTTCTCGTCGGCGTTCAGCACCTCGCCGAGGGTGTTGAACACCTTGCCCTTGGTGAAGTCGCCGACCGGCACGGTGATGGAGGTGCCGGTGTCGGTGACCGGGGCCTGGCGGACCAGACCGTCGGTGGGCTGCATGGAGATGGTGCGGACCAGGCCGTCACCCAGGTGCTGGGCGACCTCCAGGGTCAGCGTCTTCTTCGCGCCGTCCTGGGCCGGGTCGGCCACCTCGACGTGAAGGGCGTTGTAGATGTCGGGCATGGCGTCGACGGGGAATTCCACGTCGACGACCGGGCCGATGACCCGGGCGACGCGGCCCGTGGCAACGGCCGTCTCAACTGTCGTCGTCATTACCTGTCACTCCCCGCGGTCGCGTCGGCCAGGGCTGCGGTGCCACCGACGATCTCGCTGATTTCCTGGGTGATTTCGGCCTGGCGGGCCGCGTTGGCAAGTCGGGAGAGCGTGGTGATCAGATCTCCCGCGTTGTCGGTGGCCGACTTCATCGCGCGGCGCGTGGCGGCGTGCTTGGAGGCAGCCGACTGGAGCAGCGCGTTGTAGATACGGCTTTCGACGTAGCGCGGCAGCAGGGCGTCGAGGACGTCCTCCGCCGAGGGCTCGAAGTCGTACAGCGGGAGGATCTCGCCCTTGGGCGTGGCCTCCGCCGCGACCTCGTCGAGGCTGAGCGGCAGCAGCCGGGCGTCGAGCGCCGTCTGCGTCATCATCGAGACGAACTCGGTGAAGACGATGTGGAGTTCGTCCACGCCGCCCTCGGCCGTGTCCTTCTCGATGGCCTCGATCAGCGGACCCGCGACCTTCTTGGCGTCCGCGTAGGAGGGGTCGTCCGTGAAGCCCGACCACGACTCCACGACCTTGCGCTCGCGGAAGTTGTAGTGGGCCAGACCACGGCGGCCGACGATGTACGTGTCGACCTCCTTGCCCTCGGCCTCAAGACGCTCGGTCAGCCGCTCCGCCGCCTTGATGGCGTTGGAGTTGAAGGCGCCGGCCAGACCGCGGTCGCTCGTCAGGAGCAGCACCGCGGACCGCGTGACCGTCTCGGCCTGCGTGGTCAGCGGGTGCTTCGTGTTCGAGCCGGTACCGACGGCCGTGACCGCGCGGGTGAGTTCCCGCGCGTACGGCGCCGAGGCCGCCACCTTGCGCTGCGCCTTGACGACGCGCGAGGCGGCGATCATCTCCATCGCCTTGGTGATCTTCTTGGTCGCGGTGACGGATCGGATGCGACGCTTGTAGACCCGGAGCTGGGCTCCCATGAGTCAGGTCCCTTCCTTACGTCACTTGGCCGCGGCCGGGGCGTCCTCGCCGAGAAGCTTGCCGTCCGAGGTCTCGAACTGCTTCTTGAACTCGGCGATCGCGTCGGCGACAGCGGTGAGGGTGTCGTCCGACATCTTGCCGCCCTCCTTGATGGAGGTCATGAGGCCCTGCTCCTTGCGGTGCAGGTACTCGAGCAGCTCCTTCTCGAAGCGGCGGATGTCGTTGACCGGGACGTCGTCCATCTTGCCGGTGGTGCCGGCCCACACGGAGACGACCTGGTCCTCGGTCGGCATCGGCTGGTACTGAGCCTGCTTGAGCAGCTCGACCAGGCGCATACCGCGCTCCAGCTGGGACTTCGAGGCGGCGTCCAGGTCGGAACCGAAGGCGGCGAACGCCTCCAGCTCACGGTACTGGGCGAGGTCCAGACGAAGGCGGCCGGCGACCTGCTTCATCGCCTTGTGCTGCGCGGAACCACCGACTCGGGAGACGGAGATACCGACGTTCAGCGCGGGGCGCTGACCGGCGTTGAAGAGGTCCGACTCCAGGAAGCACTGGCCGTCGGTGATGGAGATGACGTTGGTCGGGATGAACGCCGAGACGTCGTTGGCCTTGGTCTCGACGATCGGCAGACCGGTCATCGAGCCCTTGCCCATCTCGTCCGAGAGCTTCGCGCAGCGCTCCAGCAGACGGGAGTGCAGGTAGAAGACGTCACCCGGGTAGGCCTCACGCCCCGGCGGACGACGGAGCAGCAGGGACACGGCGCGGTAGGCGTCGGCCTGCTTCGAGAGGTCGTCGAAGATGATGAGGACGTGCTTGCCCTCGTACATCCAGTGCTGGCCGATGGCCGAACCGGTGTACGGCGCCAGGTACTTGAAGCCGGCCGGGTCGGACGCCGGGGCGGCGACGATGGTCGTGTACTCCAGCGCGCCGGCCTCTTCCAGGGCGCCCCGCACGGAGGCGATGGTCGAGCCCTTCTGGCCGATGGCGACGTAGACGCAGCGGACCTGCTTGTTCACGTCGCCGGAGCGCCAGTTGTCGCGCTGGTTGATGATCGTGTCGACGGCCAGGGCGGTCTTGCCGGTCTGGCGGTCACCGATGATCAGCTGACGCTGACCGCGGCCGACCGGGGTCATCGCGTCGACGGCCTTGTAGCCGGTCTCCATCGGCTCGTGCACCGACTTACGGGCCATGACGCCCGGAGCCTGCAGCTCCAGGGCGCGGCGGCCGGTGGTCTCGATCTCGCCGAGGCCGTCGATCGGGTTGCCGAGCGGGTCGACGACACGGCCGAGGTAGCCCTCGCCGACGGCCACGGAGAGGACCTCACCGGTACGGGAGACCGGCTGCCCCTCCTCGATGCCGCTGAACTCACCGAGGACGATGGCGCCGATCTCGCGCTCTTCCAGGTTGAGCGCGAGGCCGAGGGTGCCGTCCTCGAACTTCAGCAGTTCGTTGGCCATGGCCGAGGGGAGACCCTCGACCTTCGCGATGCCGTCGCCGGCAAGGGTGACCGTACCGACCTCCTCGCGCGAGGCCGCGTCCGGCTTGTACGACTGGACGAAGTTCTCCAGCGCGTCCCGGATCTCCTCCGGCCGGATCGTGAGCTCCGCCATCTGGGTTCCCTGCTCTCCTTGTTGGGCCCGAAGTTTCACTTTGGGGGTCTGGGGGCGACCCCCAGGATTCTTCATGTACGGCCCAACCAGGGCCGTCGATAAGTACGTACTGCTATGAAGTTGCTGCTAGCCCGCCACGCGGCGGCCGGCGTCCTCGATACGGTCCGCGATCGAGCCGTTGATGACCTCGTCACCGACCAGCACCCGGATCCCGCCGAGGACCTCGGGGTCCACGTCGAGGTTGAGGTGCATCCGGCGGCCGTAGAGCTTCGCCAGGGCGTCGCCCAGGCGCTGCTTCTGCCCGTCGCTCAGCGGAACCGCCGAGGTGACGACGGCCACCATGCGCTCGCGACGCTCGGCGGCGAGCTTGGACAGGGACTCGAGGCCCGACTCCAGGCTACGTCCCCGCGGCGCGGCGACAAGGCGCGCGACCAGACGCTCGGTCGCCTGGGCGGCCCGGCCGCCGAGCAGGCTGCGCAGCAGCTCGCCCTTGGCCGACGCCGGGGCGGCGCGGTTGGTCAGTGCGGCGCGCAGCTCGGTGTTCGAGGTGACGATCCGGCCGAACCGGAACAGCTCGTCCTCGACGGAGTCGAGCTTGCCCGCCCGCTGCGCACCGGTGAGGTCGGCGAGGTTCGCCAGCTCCTCCAGCGCGTCCACCAGGTCACGCGACTGCGACCAGCGGGAGCGCACCATGCCGGCGACCAGGTCCGCGGCGGGGCCGCCGACCTGCGAACCGAGCAGGCGCTGGGCCAGTTCGGCCTTGGCCTCGCCGGGCTGCGCCGGGTCGGTCAGGACCCGACGCAGCGACACCTCGCGGTCGAGCAGCGCGGTGACGGCGGCCAGCTCGTCGGCGAGCGAGCCGGCGTCCACGGACGTGTTGTCCGTCAGCGCGTCGAGACGCTCGCGTGCGGCTGCCAGGGCCTCGCGGCTCGCTCCGTTCATCGGGACGCCTCGGCCTTCTCCTCGAGCTCGTCGAGGAAGCGGTCGATCACACGGCTCTGCCGGGCGTGGTCCTCGAGGGACTCGCCGACCAGCTTGCCGGCCAGGTCGGTGGCGAGCTTGCCGACGTCCTGGCGGAGCGCGGAAGCGGCGGCCTTGCGGTCGGCCTCGATCTGCGTGTGGCCGGCGGCGACGATCTCCTCGCGCTGCCGCTGGCCCTCGGCACGCATCTCGGCGATGAGCTCGGCGCCCTGCTCCTGCGCCTCCTGGCGCAGCCGCGCGGCCTCGTGCCGGGCTTCGGCGAGCTGTGCCTTGTACTGCTCAAGGACGCTCTGGGCCTCGACCTGAGCGGCTTCGGCCTTCTCGATACCGCCTTCGATCGCCTCGCGGCGCTCCTCCAGAACCTTGTTGATGGTCGGGAGCAGCTTCTTCCAGAAGAAGAAGAACACGATGGCGAAGGCGATGGTGCCGACGAGCAGCTCGGGGCCCGGAGGAACGAGCGGGTTCTGCTCCTCCTCGGCCGCCAGCTGTACCAGGTTGGCGATCACATCAGTGCCTTTCGTCGAAACGTGTCAGGTAAGGGGTGATTACTTACCGAACACGAACGGCATAACGATGCCGATGAGGGCGAGCGCCTCACAGAAGGCGAAGCCGAGGATCTGGTTGGCGCGGATCAGGCCGGCAGCCTCGGGCTGACGGGCCAGGGCCTGGGTGCCGTTACCGAAGATGATGCCGACGCCGACGCCGGGGCCGATGGCGGCGAGACCGTAGCCGATGGAACCGAGGGAACCGGAGACCTCAGCGGCAAGCTGCACAGCGGACATGCTGTAACTTCCTTCTCTTTGCGGACCGGTGGGGGTTGGCCACCGGACGACTGGGGGGTGTGCGGGCGGGTGGCGCTCAGTGGTGCTCGGCGAGAGCGCCCTGGATGTACGAGCAGGCGAGGAGCACGAAGACGTACGCCTGGACGGCCTGCACGAAGAGCTCGAAGAGGATCATGACCATGGTCATGACGAAGGAGACACCGGCCGCCGGGATCATCGCGCCGTTCAGCAGGTACCAGGAGGCGACGGTGAACATGACCAGCATCAGGTGGCCGGCGAACATGTTGGCGAAGAGCCGGACCGCGTGCGTGAAGGGCCGCACCAGCAGGTTCGAGAAGAACTCGATGACCATGACGAGCGGCAGCACCGCACCGAGCGACTTGTCGTAGCCGGTGACGTTCTTGAAGAAGCCGACGAAGCCGTGCTTCTTGAAGGTCAGCGAGACCCAGGTGATGTAGACGATGGCCGCCAGCACGATGGGGAAGGCGATGATCGACGACACCGGGAACTGGGCCAGCGGGATCACGGACCAGACGTTCATGATCCAGACGAAGAAGAACAGCGAGACCATGAGCGGGACGTACTTCTCGCCCTCGCGCTTGCCGAGCGTCTCGTAGACGATGCCGCGGCGGACGAAGTCGTAGCCGGCCTCACCGATCATCTGGAGCTTGCCGGGAACGACCTTGGCCTTGCCGAACGCCACCGTGAAGAAGGTGACGACGATCAGGGTGGTGAGCAGCGCGAGCAGCATCACCTTGTTGAACTCGAACCCGCCGACCGTGACGATCGGCTTGAAGAGGAACGAGTGCAGGCCCGGAGCCGGGAAGCCACAGCCGTTGTCGGACAGGATGCGGCAATCCCACTCAAAGGCGAGCTGGGTCGGGTCAGCACTCACCGCGGGCTCCTTCGGCGTGACGCATGGGTTCGGCAACCTCGTTGTGTCGGCGCGGCACGCGGCCGCGGTTCGGCACCGGACTGGTGTGACGGATGTGGGGGCGGCAGGGGGGCATCAAGCCTCGCGATTGAGCAGGCGTCAGCTCAGATGCCCGCGCCCGCGATGCCGCAGTTGGCACCGGACGATAGCAGGAGATCTCGCACGGCTTTATCCCGGCCCTACCTCTCACGACGAGGACCCGGTTTTCTCGGGATCGACGTAAAAAATCTTGGCCTTCATGTGCGCCCGCGCCTGCGCGGCCATCCACACGACGGTGGACAGGACCAGCGCGAGTGCGAACGCCCTCGGGTTGAAAAGAGTGGTGTCCTTGAACAGGGCCACGAAGATCAGGAGAAGCAGGAGCTGGGCGACATAAAGCATCAGCCCCATGGCCTGGAACAACTGCGGGAGCGTTTTTGCCGTCCACTGCAGGACGTACAGGCCGATCCCCATGAACAGGATGGCCAGTACGGTGCCGACGGCCGCTCCGATCGCGCCCTTGCCTCCGGCAACCACACCGCTGACGGCAACGGTGACCGCGCCGACCGCGGCCGTGGGCACGGCGGTCTGCAGAAGGTTCCGGGCGTCATTGGACGGCATGGCGGCAACTCCGCTTTCACAGGGGGCAGGTGTCGTCATGGACGAGCGTAGTCCCGGGTCGAGTGTCGAGACCTCGCGCCAAGAGACCGTCGCACTACGGTCCTTCGGCTCTGTCCGGGGTTCTCGTGAACCGTATCACAAACTATTTGATGCGGTCTTTACCTAGAAGGTGTGCCTGCTGTCACACATGAGAGTGAAGGTGCGCGTCTGTGCGGAATCACGGTCGACTTGTCTGCTATAAGGGCGCTTTGTCCGCCTGGCGGAGTCCCACGCGTTGGCAATGCTTTAGTCAGATTCTTACCTTGGGCGTCAGCGCGAGGTTCCCGCTTTACGCCTCTCCGGCAGCGGCGAACGGGCGGTCAGCGCCGTCGCGCCGTTGACACCGGACACTCCGGCCGCCACCGGGGCCCGGTGTTCCACCGGCTCCGGCACCACCGGGCGGCGACGCCGGTAGCGCGGCGGCACGACGGCCTGGGCCCACATCGGCGCACGCGGCGTGAAGCGCGGCAGCAGCAACAGGATGAGCCCGATCGCGCTGAAGAACACCACACCGAGGACGATCCACATGGACGCGGAGTTCACGGAGTAGGCGAGCGAGCCGAAGGCGATCAGCGCCGACCAGAAGTACATGATCAGCACCGCCCGGCTGTGCGAGTGGCCGATCTCCAGGAGCCGGTGGTGCAGATGCCCGCGGTCCGCGGCGAACGGCGACTTGCCGCGCCAGGTGCGCCGCACGATCGCCAGGATCAGGTCGGCGGCCGGCACCGCGATGATGGTCAGCGGCAGCAGCAGCGGGATGTAGACGGGGACCGTCTGGTGCACCGCCGCCTTCTCGGACCCGGCGAACAGCCGGAGCGCGTCCGGGTCGATCTGCCCGGTGATGGAGATCGCGCCGGCCGCGAGGACCAGGCCGATCAGCATCGAGCCGGAGTCGCCCATGAAGATCCGCGCCGGGTGCATGTTGTGCGGCAGGAAGCCCAGGCACATGCCCATGAGGATCGCCGAGAACAGCGTGGCCGGGGCGGCCGCCTCGATGCCGTACGAGTACCAGATGCGGTAGGCGTACAGGAAGAACGCGCCGGCGGCGATGCAGACCATGCCGGAGGCGAGGCCGTCGAGACCGTCGACGAAGTTCACCGCGTTGATGGTGATGACGACCAGCGCGACGGTGAGCAGGGTGCCCTGCCACTGGGTCAGCGCGACCGAGCCGACACCCGGGATCGGCAGCCACAGGATCGTCAGACCCTGCATGACCATCACACCGGCGGCGATCATCTGGCCGCCGAGCTTGATGAGGGCGTCGATCTCGAACTTGTCGTCCAGCACACCGATCAGCCAGATCAGCGCGGCACCGCTGAGCAGCGCCCGGGGCTCGTTCGACTTGGCGAAGACCTCGTTGAGGTTGGTGAGGTGGTCGGCGACCAGCAGGCCCGCGCACAGGCCGAAGAACATGGCGATACCGCCGAGCCTCGGAGTCGGTTCCCGGTGCACGTCACGGGCCCTAATCTCCGGCATCGCTCCGGCCACGATCGCGAACTTCCGTACCGGCCCTGTCAGCAGATACGTCACCGCGGCCGTGATGCAGAGCGTCAGCAGGTATTCACGCACAGGCTTCCCCACAGGTCTCGCTGGCCATCTCAGCCACACACCCTAGCGACGGACGCATATGGATGTGGACTTCCGGGTAGCGACGATGGTTGCACGTGTGCCTGTGCACGCAGGTGCGCCTACCCCCGTTCAGCGGGGATACGGCGGAAATCCGTCGACGAGATCCCGTACTTCTTCACGTGCCTTCGCGGTCTCCGCCTCTCCACGCACCACCCCCGCGAGCAGCGCGGCGATCCGCGCCATCTCCGGCTCGCCCATGCCCTGGGTGGTCACGGCGGCCGTGCCCAGGCGCAGTCCGCGCAGGTCGGCGTGGGGCAGGGCGCAGCAGTCGAGGACCATTCCGGCGGCCGCGAGCCGGCCCCGCGCGGTGCGTCCGTCGACGCCGAGGGGCGCCGGGTCGACCGTCAGGAGATGGGTGTCGGTCCCGCCCGTGGTGACCACGAACCCCTCCCCCGCGAGCCCGGCCGCCAGGACCCGTGCGTTGGCGACCACCTGATGGGCGTACGCGGCGAAGGCCGGTGTTGCCGCCTCCCCGAACGCGACCGCCTTGGCGGCGATGGTGTGCATCTGGGCGCCGCCCTGGGTGAAGGGGAAGACGGCCCGGTCCACCCGCTCGGCGAGCTCCGCGCCGCACAGGATCATGCCGCCGCGCGGGCCGCGCAGCACCTTGTGGGTGGTGGCGCAGACGACATCGGCGTACGGCACCGGACTGGGCGCCGCTCCCCCGGCGACGAGCCCGATGGGGTGGGCGGCGTCGGCGATGAGGTACGCGCCCACCTCGTCGGCCACGTCCCGGAAGTAGGCGTAGTCGATGTGCCGGGGGTAGGCGATGGAACCGCAGACGATGGCCTTGGGCCGGTGGTTGACGGCCAGCATGCGCACTTGCTCGTGGTCGATGATCCCGGTCTCGGCGTCGACGCCGTAGGGGACGAAGTCGAACCAGCGGCCGGAGAAGTTGGCGGGCGAGCCGTGCGTGAGGTGGCCGCCGTAGGGCAGGCCGAGGGCGAGGACGGTGTCGCCGGGGCGCAGCAGGGCCGCGTACGCGGCGAGGACCGCCGAAGAGCCGGAGTGGGCCTGGACGTTGGCGTGTTCGGCGCCGAACAGGGACGTGGCCCGCTCGACGGCGAGGCGTTCGGCGACGTCGACGATCTCGCAGCCGCCGTGGTGGCGGGCGCCCGGATACCCCTCGGCGTACTTGTTGGCGAGCGGCGAGCCGAGCGCGGCCAGCACGGCGGGCGAGCAGAAGTTCTCGGCGGCGACCAGCTGGAGGGAGGACGACTGCCGGTCGAGCTCCCCGAGCAGCACCTCGGCCAGCTCGGGGTCCTGCCGCCGCAGGACGTCGGCGGTCTGGGGCGCATGAATGACCGACATGGTGGGCTCCGGGGCGTCGACAATGACGTACACCCAATGTAGGCCGGGGTTGTCGGGGATGCCCGGTGTTACGCCCGTGCGGGCCGCTGCATGTGTGCAGGCACCCCCGCCGGCGGCCCCTACATGCGGGCCGGTACCCCCGTCAGGGCCGTGACCACCGGATCCAGGGCCTGGTTTATCTCGTCGCCGATGGAGCGGAAGAAGGTCAGAGGGGCGCCGTAGGGATCGTAGACCTCGTCCGCCTCGGCCGTCGGGGCCAGCAGCCAGCCGCGCAGCGCCGCCGCCGCACGGACCAGCGCGCGGGCGCGGACCACCAGGCCCTCCTCCAGGGGCGGCAGGGTCGCCGGGTCGATCGCGTTCACCAGGCGGGTGAACTCCTTCAGGGTGAAGGTGCGCAGCCCCGCCGAATGGCCCATGGAGATGACCTGCTGACGGTGGTCGCGGGTCGCGGTCAGCACGAGGTCGGCCATGATGACGTGCTCGTCGAGCAGCTCCCGTCCGACGAACCCGGAGGTGTCCGCGCCGAACTCGGCGAGCACGGCCTCCGCGTTCGCCTCCATGGGCGCGCCCTCGTGACCCCAGGTCCCCGCGCTCTCCACGATCAGCCCGCCACCGAGCACACCGAGCCGCTGCGTCACGAAATGCCGGGTCAGCCGCTCGGTGATCGGCGAGCGGCAGACGTTGCCGGTGCTGACGTGGAGGATGCGGAAGCTGTCACGCGGAAGTCCCACGAAGGTCGTCGTGATCTCCGCCGCGCGTTCCCCGTTGCCTATGCCACGCCCCGCGTCAGGGGCCGTCAATTCGCCACCTCGAGGTCGGGGACGACCTTCCGCAGCTCCTCGGCGGAGATCGCGCCCGCGCGCAGGAGCAGGGGCACCTCGCGGGTGACGTCGACGATCGAGGAGGGGATGTTGCCGGGAGTGGGGCCGCCGTCGAGGTAGACGGAGACGGAGTCGCCGAGCATCTCCTGCGCGGCGTCGCAGTCCTCCGGCGAGGGGTGTCCCGTGAGGTTGGCGGAGGAGACCGCCATGGGGCCGACCTCGGTCAGCAGCTCGATGGCGACGGGGTGGAGGGGCATCCGGACGGCCACCGTGCCCCTCGTGTCGCCCAGGTCCCACTGGAGGGACGGCTGGTGCTTGGCGACGAGGGTGAGCGCGCCCGGCCAGAAGGCGTCGACCAGCTCCCAGGCCATCTCGGAGAAGTCGGTGACAAGGCCGTGCAGGGTGTTCGGGGAGCCGATCAGGACGGGGCTGGGCATGTTGCGGCCCCGGCCCTTGGCCTCCAGCAGGTCGCCGACGGCCTCCGAGGAGAACGCGTCCGCGCCGATGCCGTACACCGTGTCGGTCGGGAGGACCACGAGCTCGCCACGGCGGACGGCGGACGCGGCCTCGCGCAGACCGGTCGTGCGGTCGGTCGCGTCGTTGGTGTCGTATCGCCGAGCCATGTCTAGCGGGCCTCCTCGTACACGTACTGCTTCGAAGTCTGCGGGATGTGGCTCACGGCATCGCCCTGCGGGCGGTCGCGAACCGGGGGCGGTTGTTGAGGTCGGGGTGGTCGGCCGCGTCGGCCCAGCCCCGCTCCTCGGTGAAGATCCACGGCACCTGGCCGCCCTGGGTGTCGGCGTGCTCGATGACGACCACGCCGCCGGGGCGCAGGAGCCGGTGCGCGGTGCGTTCCAGACCGCGGATGAGGTCGAGGCCGTCCTCGCCGGAGAACAGGGCGAGTTCGGGATCGTAGTCCCGGGCCTCGGGGGCGACGTACTCCCACTCGGTGAGCGGGATGTAGGGCGGGTTGGAGATGACCAGGTCGACATGGCCGTCGAGGTCGGGGAAGGCGTCGAGCGCGTTGCCCTGGCGCAGGTCGACCCGCGATCCCTCGACGTTCTTACGGGTCCACCGGAGGGCTTCCTCGGACAGCTCCACGGCGTGCACGCGGGAGCGCGGGACCTCCTGGGCGAGGGCGAGCGCGATGGCGCCGGAGCCGGTGCACAGGTCGACGATGCACGGCTCGACGACGTCCATCGCGCGCACCGCGTCTATGGCCCAGCCGACCACGGACTCGGTCTCGGGCCGGGGCACGAACACGCCCGGGCCCACCTGGAGTTCGAGGTAGCGGAAGTAGGCGAGCCCGGTGATGTGCTGGAGCGGCTCGCGCTGCTCACGGCGGGCGATGACCTCCCAGTAGCGGGCGTCGAAGTCCGCGTCCTTCACGGAGTGCAGCGCGCCCCGCTTCACGCCGTGCACGAACGCGGCGAGCTCCTCCGCGTCGTTGCGCGGCGAGGGCACGCCGGCGTCGGCCAGCCGCTGGGTGGCCTGTGCCACCTCTGCGAGCAGCAGGTTCACGCAAGTCCTCCGTGGTGGTACTCGTCCGTGCCGTGCCTGTTATGCGGCCGCCAGCTTCGCCGCCGAGTCCGCGTCGACGCAGGCCTGGATCACCGCGTCGAGGTCGCCGTCCAGGACCTGGTCCAGGTTGTACGACTTGAAGCCGACGCGGTGGTCCGAGATGCGGTTCTCCGGGAAGTTGTACGTGCGGATCTTCTCGGAGCGGTCGACGGTGCGGACCTGGCTGCGGCGGGCGTCGGCGGCCTCCCGCTCCGCCTCCTCCTGCGCCGCCGCGAGCAGCCTGGAGCGCAGGATACGCAAGGCCTGCTCCTTGTTCTGCAGCTGGCTCTTCTCGTTCTGGCAGGAGGCGACGACTCCGGTGGGAATGTGCGTGATGCGCACGGCGGAGTCGGTCGTGTTGACGGACTGCCCGCCGGGCCCGGAGGAGCGGTAGACGTCGATCCGGAGGTCGTTGGGGTTGATCTCGACGTCGACCTCCTCGGCCTCCGGCGTGACCAGGACACCCGCGGCGCTCGTGTGGATACGGCCCTGCGACTCGGTCGCCGGCACCCGCTGCACGCGGTGCACCCCGCCCTCGTACTTCAGCCGGGCCCAGACGCCCTGGCCCGGCTCGGTGGCGCCCTGGCCGCCCTTGGTCTTCACGGCGACCTGGACGTCCTTGTAGCCGCCCAGCTCGGACTCGGTGGCGTCGATGATCTCGGTCTTCCAGCCGACCCGCTCCGCGTACCGCAGGTACATCCGCAGGAGGTCACCGGCGAACAGCGCGGACTCGTCGCCGCCGGCGCCCGCCTTGATCTCCAGGATGACGTCCTTGTCGTCGCTCGGGTCGCGCGGGACCAGCAGGAGCCGCAGCTTCTCGGTCACGCCCTCGCGCTGCTCGGTGAGGTCCTTGACCTCGGCCGCGAAGTCCGGGTCGTCGTGGGCGAACTCGCGCGCGGTCTCGATGTCGTCCCCGAGCTGCTTCCAGGAGCGGTACGTGGCGACGATCGGGGTGAGCTCGGCATAGCGCTTGTTGAGCTTGCGCGCGTTGGCCTGGTCGGCGAAGACCGAGGGATCGGCGAGCTTCTTCTCCAGGTCGGCGTGCTCAGTGACCAGTTCCTCGACGGCCTCGAACATCTCTGGGCTCCTGTACTGCGATGAAGGGAAAAGGCGGGCGACCAAAAACGCCGGTCCCGGTGCGCCCTGGGAGGGGGCGCGACCGTGGACCGGCGGATTGGGGCTCGCTACTTCTTGGCAGCAGCCTTGCCGAAGCGGGCCTCGAAGCGGGCCACACGGCCACCGGTGTCGAGGATCTTCTGCTTGCCCGTGTAGAACGGGTGGCACTCGGAGCAGACCTCGGCACGGATGGTGCCGCTGGTGATGGTGCTCCGGGTGGTGAACGACGCGCCACAGGTGCAGCTGACCTGCGTCTCGACGTACTCGGGGTGAATCTCGCGCTTCAAGGTGTCTCCTAGTTTCGGGAGGGCACCGGGTCGCCTGCCGCGGGATGCGGGGGCGTGAACCGGGGCCGACGTACCAGTCTGCCAGGACTGGCGCCATCCCCCAAAACGAGGGGGCACCGCGAGATATTCCTCAGGGCGTCACGACACCCTTCGCCTGGCCCGTGGCCGTTCCCTCGGTCGCCGTCTTCGGGATCGCCCGGTCGTTCCGCAGCGCCGTCCAGACCTGCTTCGCCTTCGTCTCCTGGACGATCACGCGGTTCGGGTCGGCCGGGTCGTACTGGACCGGCATCGTGATCATCGTCATGTGGGACGGGCCGATGCCCTTGAGGCCGGTCGCGAAGGAGACCAGGGAGTTGACCGAGCCCAGGTCGGAGTCGGTGGTGACCGCCTTGGTCGCGGTGTCGGCGAGGTCGTACAGCTTCTTCGGGCTGGTCAGCAGCCCGACCTCCCTGACCTGCTGGACCAGCGCCTTGATGAAGGCCTGCTGGAGCTGGATCCGGCCGAGGTCGGAGCCGTCGCCCACGCCGTGCCGGGTGCGGACCAGGCCGAGGGCCTGCTCGCCGTCGAGCTTGTGGGTGCCGGCCTTGAGGTTCAGATGGCTGTCGGAGTCCTTGATGTCCTTGGTCGTGGTGACCGTGACCCCGCCGAGTTCGTCGACGAGCTTCTCGAAGCCGCTGAAGTCGACTTCCAGGTAGTGGTCCATGCGGATACCGGTCAGGGACTCGACGGTCTTGACCGCGCAGGCGGCCCCGCCGGTGGTGTACGCGGAGTTGAACATCACGCCGGAAGCCGCCCGGTGCACCTCGCCGTCGGTGTCGGTGCACTCGGGCCGGTCTATGAGGGTGTCGCGCGGTATGGAGACCACGCTCGCCTTCTTGTGGCCCTCGTAGACGTGCACGATCATCGCGGTGTCCGAGCGGGCGCTGCCGTCGTCGGTGCCGCCGCCGAGCTTCTTGTTGGAGCCGGAGCGCGAGTCCGAGCCGAGGACCAGGATGTTCTCGGAGCCGTTGTCGACCTTGACCGGCCGGGCGGTGCCCAGCGCGGAGTCGATGTCGACGCTCTTGATGTTGCCGTTGAGCTTGAAGTAGAGGTAGCCGGCACCGGTGCCGCCCAGCACGACGATGCCCGCGGCGACCCAGGCCGTGATCAACAGCCCCTTGCGGCCCTTGCTGCGTGGCTTACGACGGCGGCCTGGGCCGCGGCTCTCGGCTGACATGTGCTCCTCTTGTCCCGATCGGTCGGTTACCCCCTGCTTTCAGGGTCAGACGTGGTCGCAAAAGACCCGTACCGCACCATGTTCGCCCCGCCTGGTCAGACGGGGAAACTCGGGAAAGGGTTGCACAACGCGCTGTGACCACCGGGTGCACCGATGGCCACAGCGCGTGACGGACGAACCGGGGCAAGCCCCGCTCACCAGCGATTTCAGCCGAAAATGTCGAACTGCTGGTAGCCGGTGCCGACCTGGATCCTTGTGGCGAAGATCTCGCTGGAAGCCTTGCCGGTGCCCTTGTACAGGTAGAGCGTGCCGCCGGGCGTACGGGCCAGGAAGTCGGCCCTGCCGTCACCGGTGACGTCCCCGACCGCGTCGAAGGCGTTGTACGCGGTCCAGGCGTTGCGCACCTTGATCCGCGCGGCGAAGGCGCCCGTACCGGACTTGCCGGTGCCCTTGTACAGGTACATGTCGCCGGTGCTCCTGCTGCGGGCGATCAGGTCGGCCCGGCCGTCGCCGGTGAAGTCGCCGTGGCCGCGCAGCTGGTCGTACTGGTTCCAGCCGCCGCCGAACTTCACCCGGGTCGCGAAGGTGCCGTCGCCCCGGCCCGGGTAGATCCACAGGACGCCCGAGGAGTCGACGGAGAGCAGGTCGGGCTTGTAGTCGCCGGTGACGTCCCCGGGGGCGACGATCCGGGTGCGGGTCTTCCAGCCGCCGAAGATCTTCTTCGGGTCGGCCCAGGCGTTGGTGGCCGGGTTGAAGCGCAGCCAGTAGATGTCACCGGTGGAGGAGACCCGGTAGACGAAGTCCTGGAAGCCGTCGCGGTTGAGGTCGGTCTGCAGGACCAGGTTCACCCCGCTCCAGTCGCCCCAGGAGACGTTGGCGCCGAAGGAGGTGCCCTTGGAGTCCTTCTCGTAGCCGACCTTGGTGGACGACTTGCGCACCCACAGGTCGGCCTTGTTGTCGAAGTTCAGGTCGGTGTCGTCGATGCGCGGGTAGGCGGCGCCGACGTACGCGCTGACCTTGGTGAAGACGCTGTAGGCGCCCTTGGCGACGCAGTCCTCGATGCTCCAGGAGACGACGCCGACGATCCGGCCGTTCACGACGAGCGGGCCGCCGGAGTCGCCGCTGCAGATGGCGTTCGTCCCGGTGTCGCTGCCGGTGGCCGGGGCGCCCGCGCAGACCATGTGCCCCTTGATGAACCAGGAGCCGTAGGCGGCCACGCAGGTGGCGTCCGACTTGACCGGCAGGGTGGCCGTCTTCAGCGTCTGCGAGATGTCGTCGCTGGTGGAGCTGGTGCGGCCCCAGCCGTACACCGTGGCCTTGGTGCCGGAGGCGTAGGAGCCGGTGTCGGTGTTCGTCGTCATCCGGATCGGCGTGGCCTTGACGGGGCTCGCCAGGGTCAGGACGGCGATGTCGTTGTCGATGGTGTCCGCGTTGTACGACGGGTGGTACCACTGCCGCTGTACGGCGCTGACGGTGCCGCCGTGCAGGTCCCCGTCGTCGGAGGGCAGCTGTGCGGTGCCGGTGACCACCGCGCCGCCCTTGGCCCAGTCGGCGCCCTTGACGCAGTGCGCGGCGGTGAGGATCTTCGTCGGCGCGACGACGGCGCCGCCGCAGAAGAACCCGGTGTCGTCGCTGGTGTCGGTGGTGCCCTTGTCGTCGGTGTACCAGAGCTGGGCCATCCACGGGGCCGAGGTGATGGTGGTCGTCGTACCGCCGATGATCATCGGCGAGACGGTGGTGGCGGTGGTGGCGGTACCGCTGCTGCTCATCGTCGAGCGGGTCGGGGTGCCGGAGGTGTCGTCCGCGGCCATGGCGGCGACGACCCGCCGCGTCAGCTCGGCCTGCGAGGGCGAGGTGGTGGCGGCGACGGGCGCCTGCGGCTCGGGCGTGACGGTCGCGGCGTTCGCCGAGGTACCGAGCAGCGCCGCCGCGACGGCGAGGGGCAGCGCGACGCGTATGCGCCGTCTGAACCGCCCTCCGGACATGGGTGTGCCCACGCAAGTCCCCCCAAGGGATCAGAAGTTCGCGGTCGAAAACGTGACCGAAGGGCGTGATCGTAACCCGGGGGTGTGACAACGAAAGGGCCGCCCCCGGGAAAACCGGAGGCGGCCCTTCAGGAAGGCGTCGGTCAGTCGCCGTTGCCCGGCGTCGGCGTCGTCTTCTGGATCTGCATCAGGAACTCGACGTTCGACTTGGTCTGCTTCATCTTGTCGAGGAGCAGCTCGATCGCCTGCTGCTGGTCGAGCGCGTGCAGCACCCGGCGCAGCTTCCACACGACCGCCAGCTCTTCGTTGCCGAGCAGGATCTCTTCCTTGCGGGTGCCGGACGCGTCCACGTCCACCGCCGGGAAGATGCGCTTGTCGGCGAGCTTGCGGTCGAGCTTGAGCTCGGCGTTGCCGGTGCCCTTGAACTCCTCGAAGATGACCTCGTCCATGCGGGACCCGGTGTCCACCAGCGCGGTGGCGAGGATGGTCAGCGAGCCGCCGTCCTCGATGTTGCGGGCCGCGCCGAAGAAGCGCTTCGGGGGGTACAGGGCGGTCGAGTCGACACCACCGGAGAGGATGCGGCCGGAGGCGGGCGCGGCGAGGTTGTACGCACGGCCCAGACGCGTGATCGAGTCGAGCAGCACGACCACGTCGTGGCCCAGCTCCACCAGGCGCTTGGCGCGCTCGATGGCGAGCTCGGCGACCGTGGTGTGGTCCTCGGCCGGGCGGTCGAAGGTCGAGGAGATGACCTCGCCCTTGACCGACCGCTGCATGTCGGTGACCTCTTCCGGACGCTCGTCGACCAGGACGACCATCAGGTGGCACTCGGGGTTGTTGTGCGTGATCGCGTTGGCGATCGCCTGCATGATCATGGTCTTGCCGGTCTTCGGCGGGGCCACGATCAGACCGCGCTGGCCCTTACCGATCGGCGCGACGAGGTCGATGATGCGGGTGGTGAGGATGCCCGGGTCCGTCTCCAGACGGAGCCGGTCCTGCGGGTACAGCGGCGTCAGCTTGTTGAACTCCGGCCGCCCACGCCCGGATTCGGGTGCCATGCCGTTGACGGAGTCCAGCCGGACCAGCGCGTTGAACTTCTCGCGGCGCTCGCCCTCCTTGGGCTGGCGCACGGCACCGGTGACGTGGTCGCCCTTGCGCAGGCCGTTCTTGCGGACCTGGGCGAGGGAGACGTACACGTCGTTGGGGCCGGGCAGGTAGCCCGACGTACGGATGAAGGCGTAGTTGTCGAGGATGTCCAGGATGCCCGCGACGGGGATCAGGACGTCGTCGTCGGTGAGCTGCGGCTCACCGGCGCCGCCGATCTCGTCACGGCCGCGACGGCCGCGGCGGTCCCGGTAGCGGCCGCGACGGCCACGGCGTCCGCCGTCGAAGTCGTCGTCATCCTGCGGGCCGTTGTCGCGCTGCTGACGGTCCTGACGGCCGCCGCCCTGCTGCTGGTTCTGCTGCTGACCGCGCTGGCCGCCCTGACCCTGCTGGTCGTCGCTCTTGCGGCGGTCGCCGCGGTCGCCCCGCTCACCACGGTCGCCGCGCTCACCGCGGTCCCGGCCGCGGTCACGGCGGTCGCGGCGGCCACGGCCCTCGCCGTCACCGGCATCGCCCTGCGACTGCGACTGGCCCTGCGCGGGCGTCTCGGCCTTCGGCTCGCTCTTCGCCTCGGCCACGATCGTCTCGGTGCTGCCCGCGGGGGCACCGGCCTCGGCGGTCGCACGGCGGCGACGGCGCTCGGCGGGCGCCTCGTCCGCCCCGCGCTCGGCGGCCGGCTGGCCGGGGATCTCGATCTGCTGCTGGGCCACGGCCTTCTCGGCGGGCGCCTCGGCCTTGGCCTCCGCCTTCGCCTCGGCGGCCTCGCCGGTGCGGGCCTTGGAGGTGGCACGGCGCTTCGGCTTGGTCTCGGCGGCGTCCCCGGCGGGGGAAGACGCGGTCTTCGCGGCCGGAGCCCCACCTCCCGCCTGCGCCTCCTTGATGACCTCGATCAGCTGGCTCTTGCGCATACGCGCCGTGCCCTTGATACCGAGGCCCGATGCGACCTGCTGCAGCTCGGCCAGCACCATGCCCTCGAGGCCGGTACCGCGGCGCCGCCGGGAGCCGGCACCGCTGGCAGGCGCGGAGGCGTCCGTGTCGGGCGCGGCAGCGGTCTCCTCGACACGTGCGCCCATCAGATCGGTGGTGTCGCTCACGAAGGGTCCTTCCCTGGAGCGGACGTCGGCCTGTCTGGCTCGGCGACCGTTTGTGCTGTCCGACGTCGGTCCCATCCTTGTGGACCGAGCCGGGGCGGTGGTCCGCCTAAGCGGCGGAGGAATGTGGTGACGGCGCTTCCGACAGCCGTGGCACTGAGTGTCCGTGTCATGCGGCTTGGTCGCACCGGTTCCGGAGCGTGCCCGGCAAGTCGCTCAGTGCCCGCGTACGAGGTACTGCCCATGTACGTCGTACGAAGCACAGCGCGGCTTGGGAGGCTCCCGGAAGAATGTCTGTCCCGGACGGGGACGTGAAGCACCTCGCCATGGT
Organism: Streptomyces sp. NPDC047072; assembly: GCF_040643855.1. Classification (NCBI taxonomy): domain Bacteria; kingdom Bacillati; phylum Actinomycetota; class Actinomycetes; order Kitasatosporales; family Streptomycetaceae; genus Streptomyces; species Streptomyces sp. NPDC047072. The sequence goes on from NZ_JBEYVC010000037.1 coordinate 65,474, forward strand.
GGGGTCGGGTGCAGACTTGAGATTAACACTACCGGATCCAACAAACATTCCCCCTCTCGAAATCCGGCACACGCCGCCGGCTTTCCATGTCGCGGTCAGATGTCATGGGCCGCTGCCAGCGGCAGCACGCTCGCGCCCTGGGCGTCGAGGTCGAGCCGGTTGGCCGCCCAGCCCTCGCCCGCCAGATGGGCCACCTTGTCGGCGCTGTCCGGGTCGGCCAGCGCGAGCACGGTGGGTCCGGCTCCCGAGATCACCGCGGGGACCCCGTCGGCCCGCAGCCGCTCCACCAGCGCGGCGCTCTCCGGCATGGCCGGGGCGCGGTACTCCTGGTGCAGACGGTCCTCGGTGGCCGGCAGCAGCAGCTCGGGGCGCCGGGTGAGGGCCTCGACGAGCAGCGCGGCACGGCCGGCGTTGGCGGCGGCGTCGACATGCGGCACGGTGCGCGGGAGCAGTCCGCGCGCGGTCTCGGTGAGCAGCGGCTTCGCGGGCACGAAAACCACCGGAACGATGGAACCGGCGGGCTCCATCCTGATCGCCCGGGCGGCACCGGCCTCCATCCAGGAGAGCGTGAAACCGCCGAGCAGACAGGCCGCCACGTTGTCGGGGTGGCCCTCGATCTCGGTGGCCAGCTCCAGCAGGGCGGTGTCGTCGAGCTTCGGCTCCCCGCCTATGGTCACCGCGCGCGCGGCGACGATTCCGGCGCAGATGGCGGCGGAGGAGGAGCCGAGGCCCCGGCCGTGCGGGATGCGGTTGGCGCAGACGATCTCCAGGCCGCGCGGCTGGCCGCCCAGCAGGTCGAAGGCGGTGCGCAGGGAGCGTACGAGAAGGTGGCTCTCGTCACGCGGGAGCGTCTCGCTGCCCTCCCCCGCGATGTCGATGTGCAGTCCGGAGTCGGCCACCCGGACGACCACGTCGTCGTAGAGCCCCAGCGAGAGGCCGAAGGCATCGAAGCCCGGGCCGAGGTTGGCACTGGTGGCGGGGACGCGCACCCGGACGGCGGCGGCGCGGAAGGCTGGACCGGCCATCTCTCGATGACTCTCCTTGGACTACGGGGCTGTCGAAGACGTTCGATGAGTGTCGGGAAACCCTCAGGCCGCGGAGAATACGCGGCTCCCTGCCATACGTGGAGGCATATGCAGGGGGCGGGTTCACTACAGCCTATCGAAGGAAGGTTCTGTGGCGACATAGGGCGCACAGGAGGCGCACGATGCGTGTCGTAAGCCCCCTGTGCACCCCCTGTAGGGATGTCGCTCCGTCGCGGCTACGCGAGCCCGAGGCGCTCGGCCGCGGTCGCCGCGTCGACCGGCACGGTGACCGGCTGCGGGGCGCCGGCGACGGCCCAGTCGGGGTCCTTGAGGCCGTTGCCGGTGACCGTGCACACGATCTTCTGGCCCGGGTCGACCTTGCCCTGCTCGGCGGCCTTCAGCAGACCGGCCACGGAGGCGGCGGAGGCGGGCTCCACGAAGACGCCCTCCTGCGCGGCCAACAGCCGGTAGGCGCGCAGGATCTCACGGTCCGTCACCTCGTCGATGAACCCGCCGGACTCCTCCTGCGCGGCCAGCGCGAACTTCCAGGACGCGGGGTTGCCGATGCGGATGGCGGTGGCGATCGTCGAGGGGTCCTTGACGATCTCGCCGCGCACGATCGGGGCGCTGCCGGAGGCCTGGAAGCCCCACATCCGGGGCGTCTTGGCGGCGATGCCGTCGGCGGCGTACTCCTTGTAGCCCTTCCAGTACGCCGTGATGTTGCCGGCGTTGCCGACGGGCAGGACGTGGATGTCGGGCGCGTCGCCGAGCATGTCGACGATCTCGAAGGCGCCCGTCTTCTGGCCCTCGATGCGCACCGGGTTGACCGAATTGACCAGCGCCACCGGGTAGTTGTCGCTCAGCGAGCGGGCCAGGGTGAGGCAGTCGTCGAAGTTGCCGTCGACCTGGAGGATCTTCGCGCCGTGCACGAGGGCCTGGCCCATCTTGCCGAGCGCGATCTTTCCCCGCGGGACGAGCACGGCACAGACCATGCCCGCGCGGACGGCGTAGGCGGCGGCGGAGGCCGAGGTGTTGCCGGTGGAGGCGCAGATGACCGCCTTCGCGCCCTCCTCCTTGGCCCGCGTGATGGCCATGGTCATACCGCGGTCCTTGAAGGACCCCGTCGGGTTCGCGCCCTCCACCTTGAGGTGGACCTCGCACCCGGTGCGCTCGGAGAGCACCTGCGCGGGCACGAGCGGCGTGCCGCCCTCGCGGAGCGTCACGACCGGCGTGGTGTCGGAGACGGGCAGCCGGTCCCGGTACTCCTCGATGATTCCGCGCCACTGGTGGGTCATTGCTGGTTACTCTCCTTCAACCCGCATGATGCTGGCGACACCCCGCACGGTGTCGAGCTTGCGCAACGCCTCGACGGTCCCGGACAGGGAGGCGTCGGACGCGCGGTGCGTGACGACGACGAGAGAGGCCTCGCCGTCCTTGCCCTGCTGGCGAACCGTATCGATGGACACGCCGTGCTCGGCGAACACGGTGGCCACCTGGGCGAGAACACCCGGTTTGTCGGCCACGTCGAGGCTGATGTGGTAGCGCGTGACGACCTCGCCCATGCCCGAGACGGGGAGGGCGGTGTACGCGGACTCGCCCGGACCGGTCGTACCGCTGAGGCGGTTGCGGCAGACGGCGACGAGGTCGCCGAGGACGGCGGAGGCGGTGGGGGCGCCGCCCGCGCCCGGGCCGTAGAACATCAGCTGGCCGGAGGCGTCGGACTCGACGAACACGGCGTTGTAGGCGCCGCGCACGGACGCCAGCGGGTGGCTGAGCGGGATCATCGCGGGGTGCACGCGCGCGGTGACGGACTGGCCGTCCTCGGCGCGCTCGCAGATCGCGAGCAGCTTGATGGTGCAGCCCATGTTCTTCGCGGAGGCGAAGTCGGCGGCGGTGACCTCGGTCATGCCCTCGCGGTAGACGTCGTCGAGACGCACGCGCGTGTGGAAGGCGATACCGGCGAGGATCGCTGCCTTGGCGGCGGCGTCGAAGCCCTCGACGTCGGCGGTCGGGTCGGCCTCCGCGTACCCGAGCGCGGTGGCCTCGTCGAGGGCCTCCTGGTAACCGGCGCCCGTGGAGTCCATCTTGTCGAGGATGAAGTTCGTCGTGCCGTTGACGATCCCCAGCACGCGGTTGACCTTGTCGCCGGCGAGGGATTCGCGCAGCGGGCGGATCAGCGGGATGGCACCGGCGACGGCGGCCTCGTAGTAGAGGTCCTTGCCCTGCTGTTGGGCGGCCGCGTGCAGCGCGGCGCCGTCCTGGGCGAGGAGCGCCTTGTTCGCGGAGACGACCGACGCGCCGTGCTCGAAGGCGGTGGTGATGAGGGAGCGGGCGGGCTCGATACCGCCGATGACCTCGACGACGACGTCGATGTCCCCGCGTTTGACGAGGGCGGTCGCGTCGGTGGTGACGAGGGCCGGGTCGATGCCCTCACGGACCTTGGAGGGCCGCCGTACCGCGACGCCCGCGAGCTCCACGGGGGCGCCGATCCGGGCGGCGAGGTCGTCGGCGTGCGTCGTCATGATGCGCGCCACCTCTGAGCCGACAACCCCACAGCCCAGCAGCGCCACCTTCAGCGGACGCGTACGCATCATCCGACCTCGTTTCCTCATACCGTCACGGTGGGACCAGTCTCACTCACCGGACGGGAGTTTCTGCCCCTCGTCCGGATGATGAGACATCTATTTCATTTGTACGGGGGTGGAAGACCGTAGATCTTCCACCTCTGTTGTTCTCAGCCGACGTCGAGCCGCAGCAGGTCCTCCTCCGTCTCGCGGCGGACGATGACCCGGGACTCGCCCTCGTGCACGGCGACGACCGGCGGGCGCAGGACGTGGTTGTAGTTGCTGGCCATGGACCGGCAGTAGGCGCCCGTCGCCGGTACGGCGATGAGGTCACCCGGTGCCAGGTCGGCGGGCAGGAACGCGTCCTTCACGACGATGTCGCCGCTCTCGCAGTGCTTGCCGACGACGCGGGCGAGCATGGGCTCGGCGTCACTCGTCCTGGACACCAGGGCGACGGTGTACTCGGCGTCGTAGAGCGCGGTGCGGATGTTGTCCGACATGCCGCCGTCGACGGAGACGTAGGTGCGCAGTCCGTCGAGGGGCTTGAGGGTGCCGACCTCGTAGAGCGTGAAGGCGGTCGGGCCGACGATGGCGCGCCCCGGTTCGACGGAGATCCGGGGCGTGCGCAGCTTGGCGGCCTCGCACTCCCTCGTCACGATCTCGGTGAGCGCCTTGGCGATCTCGTGCGGCTCGCGGGGGTCGTCGTCGCTGGTGTACGCGATGCCCAGCCCGCCGCCGAGGTCGATCTCGGGCAGCTCGACGCCGTGCTCGTCGCGGATGTCCTTGAGCAGCCCGACCACGCGGTGGGCCGCGACCTCGAAGCCGGACATGTCGAAGATCTGCGAACCGATGTGGGAGTGGATCCCGATGAGTTCGAGCCCGTCGAGCTTGAGCGCCCGCCGCACGGCCTCGGCGGCCTGTCCGCCGGCCAGCGGGATGCCGAACTTCTGGTCCTCGTGGGCGGTGGCGATGAACTCGTGGGTGTGCGCCTCGACGCCGACGGTGATGCGGATCTGGACCCGCTGGCGCTTGCCCAGACTCTGGGCGATGTGCGCGACGCGGACGATCTCCTGGAAGGAGTCGAGGACGATCCGCCCGACCCCGTTCTCGACGGCCCGGGTGATCTCTTCCTTGGACTTGTTGTTGCCGTGGAAGGCGATGCGGTCGGCGGGCATGCCGGCGGAGAGGGCGGTGGCGAGTTCGCCGCCGGAGCAGACGTCGAGGTTGAGGCCCTCTTCGTGCAGCCAGCGCACGACGGCCCGGGAGAGGAACGCCTTGCCGGCGTAGAAGACGTCGGCGTCATGCCCGAAGGCGGTACGCCACGCACGCGCGCGTGCCCGGAAGTCGGCCTCGTCGACGACGTAGGCGGGGGTGCCGTGCTCCTCGGCGAGGGTCTTGACGTCGATGCCGCCGACGGTGACGACGCCGTCGTCGTTCCGGCCGACCGTCTGGGCCCAGACCTTGGGGTCGAGGGTGTTGAGGTCGGCGGGCGGGGCGGCGTAGTGGCCCTCGGGCAGGACGTCGGCGTGGCGGGGCCCGGCGGGGTGTGCGGAACGGCTCATCTTTGTCGTCTTTCAGAGGTGTTCGGGTGCGTCGATGCCGAGCAGGGTGAGGCCACCGGCCAGCACCGCCCCGGCGGCTTCGGCGAGCGCGAGCCGGGCACGGTGGGCGGCCGAGGGTTTCTCCGCACCACGCGGCAGCACGGCGGGCAGCAGGGGCGCGAGGGCATCGGCGACGGTGACGAGATGCCGGGCGAGCCGGTCGGGGGCGTGGTGCGCGGCGGCTTGCGCGAGGACGCGGGGGTGATCGGCGAGGGCGTCTGCGAGGGCCTTCGCTTGGGGTACGGGGGTTTCCTGTACGGCCGTGTCCTGTACGGCTGTGTCTTGTACGGCCGTGTCGCCGGGCTCGGCGTCGAAGCCCAGGTCGGCGGCGTTGCGGCTGAGGGCCCGGGTGCGGGCGTGGGCGTAGCGGACGCGGAAGAGGGGGTTGCCCTCGCGCTGGACCAGGTGGTCGGGGGTGATCCGGGGCCGGTCGTGGGCGGCGGGGTGGAGCAGGGCCCAGCGGCCGGCGTCACGACCGAGGGCGAGGGGGTCGCCGGGGGCGGCCGGCACGGGCCGTACGTTGATGTCGAGGGGGGCGGGCGCCTCGGGGGTGCCGTACGCGTCGACGTCGGCGCCGAGGACGCGGACCCACTCGGGGTCCGGCCTGCCGACGCAGCTGGTGCGGACGAGGGCGCCCTGCGAACGGAGGATGCGGGCGAGGGCGTCCATGACGACGACGGCGCGGACCTCGTGCGGGGCGTGAAGCTGCACGAGTTGTCCGGTGGGCCGCTCGGCATGGCCGTACCGCCGCCCGAGCCGCAGGATCTCCCGTCCCAGAGCGTCCTGGCTGTTGTGGCGCAGGCTGATGTTGAGGAAGCCGGGGCCGGTGACGACGACGTCACCGATGCCGTCGCTGTGGGCGAGACGCTTCCGCAGGACCTCGGCGACCCGCAGCGGCGGCTGCTTGGCCGGCCGGGCGAGCTGGAGGGCCACGTTGGTGGCGTAGTCACCGCAGCCGCCGGGTCCGGGGGGCGTGATGGCGGCCCGCTCCGGCACGGGGACGTCCAGCTCCCCGTCGTCGACAGCACGACGGACCGCGCGCAGCACGGTACGGGAGAGCTCGACGGGGGTCACGGGACCAGCGTAGGGGAGGAGGGGGGTGGGTAGGCGAGTCGGTTTGGGCGGGGTTCCGGCATGTGGACGCCGTCCTGTCGCCTTCTTGCGGGAGGCTCAGCCGCCGGCGCGACCGGCTCGCTCGGCCTCTCCCGTGGCGAGGACGTCCTGGACGGAGGATCCGTCGGTACTCCGCGGGGTACCGCTCCGCTCGATCAACTGCCGGACGAGCCGGACGAGTTCGGAGGGCTCGAAGGGCTTGGCGAGGAAGGCGTCGACGCCGACGTCGAGACCGCTGTCGACCTCGTGCTGGGTGCAGGCGCTGACGATGGCGAGGGGGAGGTGGGAGGTCCGGGGGTCGGAACGCAGCCGAGCGGCCGTCCGCAGCCCGTCGAGTCGGGGCATAACCACATCAAGTGTCACTACATCGGGCCGCACCTGATGAACGACATCCAGACACTCGACACCATCGGCCGCGGTCACGACCTCGAGACCCTCCAGCTCGAGATTGACCCTGATCAACTGCCGGATGACCTTGTTGTCGTCCACAACAAGCACCCGGCCCGACGCGCCTGGCACAACTCGAGAGTAGGTGCGGACCGGCCACCGCGTCCGGGTTTTCCCCACTTCCACCCCGCAGGGGGTACCGGGCCGCTCCTCCGCGGGCACGGAAACCCGTTCATGAACACCCCGACGAAGCTGGTAGTGTTCTACACGTCGCCGCGAGCAACCAGCTCAGCCGACCCGCCCGCGTAGCTCAGGGGATAGAGCAACGGTCTCCGGAACCGTGTGCGCAGGTTCGAATCCTGCCGTGGGCACTCGCCGGTCAACCAGTAAGAATCACGCCCTGACCAGCATGTATGCCGACTTGAGAGGGCCGGAGTCAGTCTCACTGACTCCCGCCTGGTCGTCCACGCCGACGCTCGCCTCGGTGATGAGCTCCTCGGTGCGCAGGGGTTCCGTCTCGCTGACCGTGCCGACC